>JACQVA010000116.1 GCA_016210005.1 Deltaproteobacteria bacterium
CCCTTCGACTACCTGGTCCAACTCCAGCGCCACGCCACCGAACTCACGGCGAACCCGGGACAGTGGATGCCCTGGAGCTACCGCGACCCGCTCGCCGCACTGAACACCGGTCCCGATCCACCGCGCTGACCGGTGGCGGCTCAGCCGGCTCTCACCCCGCTGATCCGTCGCTCCGTCTCGGTGGCCCGGTCGCAACCGATCGCCCCGGGAAAATCGAGCTATGCATGCTCACCGGAAGGACACGATGAAGCAGAACGTGCGGCTCAGAGCGCGCGCCCGTGCACCAGCACCTTCGGACCATCGGGAAACAGCACCTCGATTTTGTTACCGTCCTTGGTCGCCACGACCACTCCGAGCCCGAAGCTGGAGTGGCGGATCACGTCCCCCTTAGCGAAGCGTTCGCCGGCCGCATAGCGCTGGGCCGCGGCCTGGTCACGGCCGCGCAGCAAGCTTTGGTAATCCGGCGTCCGCGGGCTGGCGGCAGGCTTAGGCGAACGGCGCGAGCGCGCGCCGGCGGCCGACTCGCCTGGCGGATGTGGCCGGAAGGCGTGCTGCGCCCCGCAGGTGTTGCAATGCACGCGCGTGATCTTGCCCGCGATCATGGCCTCCACGGTGTGCGCCAGCATCAGTTTGCAACGCGTGCACCAGCTGTCGACGTCCTTTCCGACACTGACCGGTTTCATTATCCCTCCGTACGTTGGGCGGTTTCACGCCGCTGACTGTGAGATGAGGATCTTGCACCATCTTGCCCAAGGTGCTCCCGGCGCCAGCGCGGCCCGCCCTCATCGCGCACCGGGTTGGGTGAGATCGGGAACGCCAACAGGCGGCACTCGATTGCACCATTGAACAAGATGTGACGGCGAGCGGCGCGCAAGCCGATGCGCTGGCCCAACTCGCGGTCACCGGTCAAGACATACCCGGTCCAGCCGACAAACTTGCGGCGCAGGGTATCACCCAGGGTAGCGTACAGGTGGGCCAAAGCGGCGCGCTCGCCTAGCCGCACTCCGTACGGCGGATTGGTGACCACCAGCCCGGAGCTGGCCCCGCGTGCCGCGATCGGCTCGCACTCGCTGAGCGCGCGTTTTTCAATGTGCACGCAGCCGCGCATGCCGACCCGCTCGACATTGCCAATGGCAGCGCGGACCGCGCGCGGATCTTCGTCGTAGCCGCAGATTCGCGGCAGACGCTTGGGGTCACGGATCGCGCCCGCCGCAGCCTCTTGGCGCAGCCTGTCCCACAGCTGCGGCTGATGGCCGTGCCATTTGAGAAAACCGAAATAGCTTCGCTCACTGCCCGGTGCCACACCGGCTGCCATCAGCGCCGCTTCGATCGGCAGTGTGCCCGAGCCGCACATCGGGTCGATCAGCGCAGCTCCGGTGCTGGCTAGGCGCGGCCAGTCCGCCAGTAGCAGCACGGCGGCGGCCAGGTTCTCTTTCAACGGCGCGCCGGCCTGCTGCTGGCGGTAGCCGCGCCGATGCAGACTGTCGCCGGAGAGATCGAGGCTGACGACCGCGCGGTTGCGATGGAGGTAGACGTTGACGCGGATATCGGGGCGGACCGTCGAGACCGATGGTCGAGTACCGGTGCGCTCGCGTAGCTGGTCGACGATCGCGTCCTTGGTCTTCAGCGCACCGTAGTGCGAATGGCAGACGGCGGACTCGGTGGCCGCGAAGTCGACCGCGAGGGTTTGCTGCGGCGACAGCTGCTCCCACCAGCGCACGTTACGCACCCCGTCATAGAGCGCTGCGGGCGTCTCGGCCTGGAAAGAGGCCAGCGGTAGGAGTACTCGATTGGCAACACGCGACCACAGGCAGGCACGGTAGGCAACCTCCAGCGGGCCGCAAAAGGCCACGCCAGCCCTTTGCTCTACAACCTTGGTGCCGCCGAGTTGGCGCAATTCCGCCGCGAGCAATGCCTCCATGCCCTTGGCGGTGGTGGCGAAGAAAGAGTGCGAGACGGGCGCCATGTCACCAGCCCGAACTGGTGAGTTGCTGGCGGCGACTGGGGAGAGAGCTGCCGGGCATGGGGTTGTTTGTCGCAGGCTGGCGGCAGCGATTCAAGCCAGCGACGAGCAGCAGGGGACCCGCGAGACGGAGGAGGGGGGAACCGTCTCGCGGGCCGGGGTCACGGGGTGGCTTCGCCTCTACGCCACCCGGGCGTTACTGTCGTCCGGTGCCGCGTACGGCTCGAGGTTAATAACCTTACCCCGTGATCGTTCAGCGAGCTGACGCTCCTTCCAAGTGAGCAAGCCGCGGCGCAGGTACTCGGGATTGAGATCGAGCAGCTCGCAGATGTTCGCAAACGAGAATGGCCAGTCGCGATCGTCGGAGAGGATCCAGGCCTCCGAGTCCTCGAACAACTGACGCGCCTTGTGATCGCGCGCAAACAGATGCTTGTGGAAGCAATCCACGGCGTCCTCTAAGATCGCTACGACCAGCCGCCGCTCCGGCTCCTGGGGGGCCTTACGGCGCAGGGTCGAAAAGAACTGGGCTGGGAGCAAGACGTCCGGCTGGAACAGCCGGGAATCGCGCTCGCCTACAATACTCTCTCTCATGGATCGCTCCTTCGGCCGATTAGACGGAAGCCCCCTGATTCGTATTCACCACCGCCAGCGTCCTGATATCGGCCAGTGTGGTATCGGAGAAGAACTCCAGCATCCGCCGCTGCCCTTCCTGCCAGATACGCTGCATATTACAGCTTGCCAGCACCGAGCAGTCACGTTGTTCGGTTACACAAACGTTCAAGGAAATCGGCCCTTCGATGGCCTCGATAACGTCGCGGAAGGTGATTTGTTCCGCCGGCCGGCTGAGCGTGTAACCGCCGTGCGAACCGCGGTGGGGCACGACCAAGCCGGCCCGGGTGAGGTCCTTGATGATCTTCTCCAGGAACTTCTGCGGCACCCGGCGCCGGGCGGCAATCTCTTTTACCGAGGCCGGCTGATCGGTGCGTTGTACGGAGAGATAGATAATCGCCCTCAGGGCGTAATCCACCTTGCGGCTGACTTGCATCATCGACACGTGGCTACCCTCCCGCCCTCAGGCACGGGCCTCCCGATATTCCTGAAGCCACGCCATCTGGATGGCCTCCAACTTGGCTTCGTTCGAGGCCTTGGGATCGTCCTGGAAATCGTCGAGCTGGGTTACCCAGCGGTGCAGGTCAGTGAAGCGCACCTCGAGCGGATTGATCTCCGGGTGACGTTCCATCAGCCCGATGGCAATGTCTTCAGTATCGATCCACTTCAGTCCCATGACACCCTCGTTGAATTTCAGGCAACCTCTTGGACGCGCTTGTGTTCGAGCGCTTCCCGGATCGAGACATCCATCAGGCGCTGCGCCAGCGGCGTGGTGGCCTGATTGAGTTCCTCGGTCAGATCACGGATGCGATTATAATCGGTCCCTTGCATCGCCGCTTCGAGTCGGGCCAGCGCCGCCTCGATCGCCGGGCGCTCGTCGGGCCAGGCGTGATCGAGTTGCTTGCGCGCCGCCGCCGCTAGCGCCGCGCCATCGTTGTTGGCTTCGATCAGGAGCCGAGCACTGACATCCTCTTCGGCGTGGTCGATCGAGGCTTCGAGCATCTGCTCGATTACGTCGTCAGTGAGGCCGTACGACGGCTTCACGTCGATTGACTGCTCGCGGCCGGTGCGCTGGTCGCGGGCGGTGACGTTGAGGATGCCGTTGGCGTCGATCATGAACGTGACTTCGAGGCGCGGCACGCCGGCCGGTTGCGGCTCGACGCCGCGCAGCTTGAAGCGCGCCAAGCTGCGGTTGTCGCGGACCAGCTCGCGCTCGCCCTGCAACACGTGAAAGTCCACGGCGGTCTGGCCGTCGACATAGGTGGTGAACTCCTGCCGGGAGATGACAGGAATGGTGGTGTTGCGTTCGATGATCCGTTCCATCACGCCACCGACGGTTTCAATTCCCAGCGACAGCGGCACGACGTCGAGCAGCAGCATGTCGGAGCGGCGGCCCGAAAGCACCCCTGCCTGTACCGCGGCCCCGAGAGCCACAACCTCCTCGGGATTCAGTTCGCAGTGCGGGCGGCGGCCGAAGAAAGCTTCCACCCGCCGGCGTACCAGCGGCACCCGCGTCGAGCCGCCGACCAGCACCACCTCGTCGATCTCCGCGCCGCTGAGCCGGGCGTCCTTGAGCGCTTGCCGGCACGGATCCAGGGTGCGCTCGACGATGTCGGCGATTGCGGCCTCGAATTGCGCGCGCGTGAGTCGGCGCGAGACATCGATCTGCAGCGCCGGAAGCGAAAGGCGCATGGTGGCTTCCTCAGCCTCGGTGAGCTCAATCTTGGCCTGCTCGGCCACGCGCGTGGCGGCCTGGGCGACCTCGGGATGATCGCGCAAGGTTGCGGGCACCAGCTCGAGCACCAGCGCGGCAAGGCGCCGATCGAGGTCGTCACCACCGAGGCGCGTATCACCGCTGGTCGACAATACCTGGAAGATGCCTTCGTGCAGGCGCAGGATCGAAATGTCGAAAGTGCCGCCGCCGAAGTCGTACACCGCGATCGTTCCTTGGTTGCGCTGATCGAGACCGTAGGCCAGCGAGGCGGCCGTCGGTTCGTTGACCAGACGCAGAACTTCGAGCCCAGCGAGCCGGCCGGCGTCCTTGGTAGCTTGCCGCTGGCTGTCGTTGAAATAAGCCGGGACCGTGATCACCACGCGATTAACGGCCTCGCCCAGCACGGCCTCGGCGCGCAACTTGAGCTCGCGCAAGATCAGCGCCGAGACCTCGGGCGGCGTAACCGTCCGGTCGTGCACTTGGAAGCGCACCAGGTCAGCCCCGTTGCCGTCGGCGAAACGAAAGAAGCGCCGATCTTCGGTGGTAACGTGGCTCAGGCCCAGCCCCATGAAACGCTTGACCGAGGCAATGGTCTCCAGCGGATGGTGGGCGGCCAGATCACGAGCGGCTGCGCCCACTACTACCCGGGTGGTTTCCGGGAAGCACACCACTGACGGGAGCAACGCGCTGCCGCTCTCGGGATCACGGATGACCCGCGGCGTATCGCCGTCGAAGTAGGCGATCAGGCTGTTGGTGGTGCCGAGATCGATGCCGAAGATCCGCTCCATTACCGCTCCAGCTCCTTGTCGACGTCCCGCATCAGCGTACGCAGGTACTTGATGGCCGAGAGCGCGGCTTTGAGTTCCTGCGTCAGAGCAGCGGTGTCGGCGGCGCGGGTGTCCCAGCGCGCGAAGTTGCGCGCCAGTGCGGCTAGGTGTGCCTGGCGCTGATCTTCGAGGGTCGCCCTAATCCGCCTGATTTCATCCCTGAGCGCACTGGCGGCACCATCTTGTTGGCGCAGGACTTCGAGCTTCTCCTGGACTTCGAAAACCAGCGCTGCCAAGTCCGGTGGCACGCGGTGGTTCTTCCCACCGAGGGTCTCACCGTGCAGCCCGAGCCAGTAGATGCCACGCTCGACGGGATCGCGCAGCGTGCGATAGGCGCGGTTCAACATCGCCGTGTTCCCCAGGCTGGCGATGCGCGCCTGCGCTGGGCCCCGGAGATGAACATCCGGGTGCAGCCGGCGGCTCAGGTCGAAGTAGCGCCGCTGGAGATGATCCAAGTCGAGGTCGAGCCGGCGTTCGATGCCGAGGATGCGGAAGTAGTCGGTCTGCGCCGCCAGCGCCTGGATGGCATCACAGGTCAGACAAAAAAGGC
The DNA here is from genome assembly GCA_016210005.1 of Deltaproteobacteria bacterium. Classification (NCBI taxonomy): domain Bacteria; kingdom Pseudomonadati; phylum Myxococcota; class Myxococcia; species Deltaproteobacteria bacterium. Next base: position 5,664 of record JACQVA010000116.1, read on the forward strand.
TGGGGACGTTGGTGGTGCCGCACTGCCAGCAGCGCACACGTGCCACCGCTTCCTGGGGTGCCGGTGTGGGAGGAGTCGGTTCCATACACGCCTAATTCGCTACACCGTAAAGGAAGAGCCACAGCCGCACGACCGTTTGACGTTGGGGTTGTGCAAGTTGAAGCCGGAACTCATCAGCCCATCCGAGTAATCCAGTTCGGTGCCGTTGAGGTAAAGAAAGCTCTTGCGGTCAACGAAGACCTTGGCGCCGTCACGCTCGAAGATCTTGTCGCCCGGGCGCTCGGTGTCGATGTCCATCTTGTACTGGAGCCCGGAGCAGCCTCCGCCCACGACCTTCACTCGCAGCCCGCACTCTGGCTTCTGCTGCTGGGCCAGCAAAGCTTGAATCTTCCTGGCCGCGTTCTCGCTCAAGCTGATCGACACGGGAGTCTCCCATCATTATTTCGCGGCCGCCGCCTGCGCTGTTGCCGGTGCTTGGGCGCCCGCATGCGTCTCCTTGCGCCTTCGCCAGTCATGGATGGCGGCCTTGATCGCATCCTCGGCCAGCACCGAGCAGTGGATCTTGACCGGCGGCAAGCTGAGTTCTTCGACGATCTGACTGTTCTTGATCTGCAGCGCCTCGTTGTAAGTCTTGCCCTTGACCAGCTCGGTGACGTAGCTGGAGCTGGCGATCGCGCTGCCGCAGCCGAAGGTCTTGAAGCGGGCGTCTTCGATGACACCGGCATCACTGATCTTGAGCTGGAGCTTCATCACGTCGCCGCACTCGGGAGCGCCGACGACTCCGGTGCCGACGTTCTCCTCTTCCTTGGCGAAGGAACCCACGTTGCGCGGGTTCTCGTAATGGTCGATGACCTTGTTGCTGTAAGCCATACACGCGTCCTTCCCCGGTGGCCGTTTGCGGTTACTCCCGCTGCCACTGATACGATTTCAGATCGATGCCTTCCTTGGCCATTTCGTAAAGAGGTGACATCTCACGCAGGCGGCGCACCTCGTGCACCACGCGCTCGACGACGTAATCGACCTCTTCCTCGGTATTGAATCGGCCCAAGCCGAAGCGGATCGAGGTGTGCGCCAGGTCCTCACCCACACCCAGGGCTTTGAGCACGTATGACGGCTCGAGGGTCGCGGAGGTGCAGGCCGAGCCGGATGAAACCGCGACGTCCTTCAAGCCCATCAGCAGCGACTCGCCTTCGACGAAGGCAAAGCTCACATTGAGGTTCCCGGCCAGACGTTGGGTGGGGTGGCCGTTGAGGTAGATCTCATCGAGTTGGGAGAAGAGGCCGTGATGGAGCTTCTCGCGCAGGTGCAGCATGCGGGCTTGCTCGGTCTCCATTTCCATCGCCGCCAGCTCGCAGGCTTTGCCGAACCCGGCGATGCCCGGCACGTTGAGCGTGCCCGAGCGCATGCCGCGCTCGTGGCCGCCGCCGTCCATCTGTGGGGTCAGGCGCACGCGCGGCCCCTTGGAGCGGACATAGATCGCGCCGCACCCCTTCGGCCCGTAGATCTTGTGGCCCGTAAGCGACATCAGATCGACACCCATCGCGTCGACATCGACGGGTATCTTGCCGATCCCTTGCACCGCGTCGGTGTGGAAGAGCACCCCTTTCTCCTTGGCGATCTTGCCGATATCCCTGATCGGATTGATGGTGCCGATTTCGTTGTTGGCGTACATGATCGAGATCAGGACGGTCTGGTCGCTGATGGCTCTGCGCACGTCTTCGGGGTCCACCATCCCGCACTTGTCGACTCGCAGGTAGGTAACCTGCGCCTTGCCGACTCGCTCGAGCGCCTTGCAGGTATCGAGCACGGCCTTGTGCTCGGTTACCGCGGTAATGACGTGGTTGCCCTTGTCCTTGTAGAACTCGACCACGCCTTTGATGGCGAGGTTGTCTGATTCGGTGGCCCCGCTGGTGAAAATGATCTCCTTGGCCTTGGCATTGATCAGCTTGGCGATTTGCTCGCGGGCGCGATCCACGGCCGCCTCGGCCTCCCAGCCGAAGGCGTGGTTGCGGCTGGCGGCGTTGCCGAATTTATCCTTGAAGTACGGCAGCATTGCCTCCAACACCCGTGGGTCCATTGGGGTGGTGGCGTGGTTATCCATGTACACCATACGGCCCATCAGCATCTCCTTACGCCAGCAGAGGTTTCTCCGGTACCCGCGGCCCACGGCTGGGCCTCGTTTGTGGTCTGGTCAAAAAGTCGGTGCGGGGCCGGGGCATCAGTCAATTCAGACCTGAATGGTCTAATATCGTCCGGGAATCACCGAGTCAAGGGGTTCTTGCCCTTCGGACGTCGGGAGCGGCTGGCGGCCACGACCGCCGGCGTGCTATGCGCCCGGGTGAATGGCCAGCCCCAGTACTCAGCCGGATCGCGAGCGTCTGGCGGAAATCATCCGGCGCCTCAAGAAGGCATACCCGAAGGCCAAGCTCGCCCTGGAATTCTCCTCGCCATTGGAACTGCTGGTCGCGCTCATCTTGGCCGCGCAATGCACCGACGCCAGGGTCAACGAAGTCAGCGGCAGCCTGTTCAAGAAGTACCGCACGGCCCGAGACTACGCCGGCGCGGGCCAGGAAGAACTCGAGCAGGACATCCGCCCCACCGGCTTCTACCGCAACAAGGCCAAGGCCATCCGCGAGTGCTGCCGGCAACTCGTGGCGAGTTTCAACGGCGAGGTGCCGAACCGGCTCGAAGATCTGGTGAGTCTGCGCGGCGTTGGGCGCAAGACCGCGAACATCGTGCTCGGCAACGCCTTCGGAATTCCCGGCATCGGGGTCGATACGCACGTGTTGCGTTTGGCGCAGCGGCTCGGCTTCAGCCGGCATACCGAGCCCGACAAGGTCGAAGCCGAGCTGACCCCGCTGGTTGCGCCGCGCGCCCAAGTGAAGTTCTGCCACCTCATCCAAGCGCATGGCAGAGCAGTCTGTTTGGCGCGCAAACCGGCGTGCGTCACCTGCGTAATCGCCGACTTGTGCCCGTACCCGGACAAGACCGCCGCCGCCCCCGCTCGTCCAAAGCGTCCCGCCTTCGGACGCAAGCCGGGCGAGATCTGACACAGGTTCAGAAAAGCCCGCTAGCCGGTACGGTCCCCTACGCCGCGAACGGGTCCCACTTCAAGTGAAAGCGCAGGTCGCCCATGAGGTCGACGAACATGAGGCGGTCAGTGAAGTACCAGCCGGATTCATCGCGGGCGAAGCGGTCGTGGTAATGGCCGGCGATGATGATCTGCAACGGCAGCTCGGCGGTGGCTTGCAAGACGGTGTAATACGAACGGGCGAAGGCCGTCAGAGCGCTTTCGTCGACCTCGACGATCAGATTGGTGGTCACGTGCTTGGTGCACGGTTGGCCGCCGTACAATCGAACGGTACTGCGATAGAGATCCAGCACCTCAGTGGTGCCGCGGCGCACTTCGGCAAAGCCGTCGGCGCGGACCGTGGCGCGGGCGAAGAGCTGTGCCGTGCCTTCAAGGTCGCCGGCATCCAGACGCTCGGCGTAGGTGTAGACGAGATTGGCTATCTGATCACGGTCGCAGGTCATGTCGCAGCCAATATCCGGTGGCGCAAGCAAGGTCCAGCACGGTTAGAATCGCGCCCCCTCGCGCTCGTGCCCAATCTCCGCTAAGAGCCACCAATGTCGCACGCCGCCGCCAACCCCTTTCACGTCAGCGCCTTTATGCACGGGCTCGCCCGGTTGCTCTTCCGCCTGTTCGGCTGGAAGACCGAAGGCGCCGTCCCGCAGCCGGCACACTTTGTGATCATTGCCGCGCCCCACACCTCCAACTGGGACGCCTTCATCATGGTGACCGCGGCCTACATCTTTCGCGTCAAGCTGTCATGGTTCGTCAAGGACGCCGCGTTTTTCTTTCCGCTGGGGCCGATCGTGCGCTACTTCGGCGGCATTGCGATCGACCGCAGCCGGCGCGGCCACATGGTCGAACAGGCCATCGAAAGCTTCGCCACCACCAAACAACTGATCCTGGCCGTCCCCCCCGAGGGCACGCGTAAGCGCTCCACTCATTGGAAGACCGGTTTCTACTACATCGCCTACGGCGCCCGCGTGCCGATCGTGCTTGGATATCTCGACTACAAGCGCAAGGTCGCCGGCCTCGGTCCGGCATTCATCACCACCGGCGACATTGAAGCTGACTTCAGAGTATTCGATGAGTTCTACGCCAAGGTGACGCCGAAGTATCCCGAGCTGCGTGGGGTGGTCGCGACCCGCGCGGCGCCGCGCCCCGACCCGCTGGCGATGTCGGCGTAGGTACCGGTTTACTGCGGCGGCTCGAAGACCAGCTTGTAGTGCTGCTTGCCCAATCGGTAGCGCGGCTCGAAGTCGAGCAGCGCCAGCAGGCCGGTGCCATCGAGGGCGCGGCGTATGGAAGCTTGCTCGCCGGCTGCCAGGCGGGCAAAGGCGTCGCGCGGGCGCTGTACCATCCACAAGGTGTACGGGCTGGTGAAGCGCTGGAAGCGCACGTCGCGCAACTCGGTTTCGTGAAAGCCGACGCCGCGCGGAGGCTCGCTCACGTCGGCCGGCCGCGTTGCAGCCCAGGCCTCGAAGGCGCGCAGGTTATCGAGCAGCAACGGCGCGGCGTCGCCGCCGATCAGTTGCAGCAGCGGGCGCAGAGTCGGCGCCAGCGCGTCGGTGGGCAAGAACTCACCGGCGCCAGGCTGAGGATGGTTCATCCGTTCGATCCAAGCACACACCTGCGGCGCGCTCTGGCGCAGTAGCCGGCCGGGCACGGCATCGAGATAAAGATGCGCATAGAGCGGCCCGAGTAGCGCCAAGTCGGCCAGCGACATGCGGCTGCCGAGCAAGAAGTCGTGCGCGGTGAAGTGTCGCGAGAGGATGTCGAGCAGAGCGCGGGTGTGGGCCTCGATTGCCGGAATCGATTCGGGCGTGATGCCCAGGAACGGCAGCGTGCCGTGCATGCGGTCGGCGAATTTCTGCGCCGCCGCCGGGTCGCCGTTGGCGCGCGTAAAATCGGCGCGCGCCTTGGCCTCGCTTTCGGCAAAACTCCAGCGGTAGTGCATCGCCGGCAAAACGCAGAACTCGTCGGCGTAGACCTCTATGAGATACGCCACGATGCGTTGCACCGGTGTCGGCGGATAGACCGGAGGCGTGGGAAAACGGCGCTCTAACTCGTCCAAGATCTCGCTGGTGTCCTGCAGCGTATCGCTCTCGGGCGTTACCACCACCGGAATGAAGGCGAGACCGGTGCGCGGAATGATGACCTCGCGGTAGACCTGCGGGGTCGGCGCAATCTCCTCGAACGGGATCTGCTTGTAGCGGAAGAACGGACGGACCTTGCCGGAGAAGTAGGAAATCTCGGCGGCGTAGAAACGATATGGGTTCTCGGCTCTCATCGGCATCTCGGCCGCGCCCTACGGCTGCAGCAGCTTACAACTCCAGCTGTTGCGGGTGCGGGTGAACAGCTCGCGGTGATGCAGGCGGTGATCGCCGCGGTGCCAGAACTCTATCTCGGACGCAATGATGCGGTAGCCGGTCCAGCCGCTGGGCCGCGGAATCGCTTCGCCGCGGTAGTGATGGCGCAGCTTGCGCCAGGCTGCCAGCAGCTGTGCGCGACTGACCAGCTCGCTGCTCTGCCGCGATGCTACCGCCGCCAGCTGGCTCTCGCGCGGGCGAGTGGCCCAATAGGCGTCGGCTTCGGCGGCGGTCACCGACTCGATTCGGCCATCGATGCGGACCTGCTTGCCGAGCTTGTCCCAGTAGACCGCCAGCGAGGCCTGCGGGTTGTCGCGCAGTTCGCGGCCCTTGCGGCTGCCGGCATTGGTGAAGAACACGAAGCCGCGCTGATCCACGCCCTTGAGCAATACAAAGCGCACGGCCGGGCGGCCGCGGGCATCGGCGGTGGCCAGCGCCATCGCCTCTGGCAGGGCCTCGCCGGCTTCACCAGCTTTCCTGAACCAACGACGGAAACGGGCAATCGGTACGTCTGTCATCTTGCCCTGGACCTTACCGGCAGCAAGCTCGCGGATCAACTGGACGGCCGATCGGTGCGTGACGCGGGGGGAACCGGGCGCGACCTTTCTGTCGCCCTGCCGATTGTGCCTCCGAGAGCCTATGAGGAAATCAACTATGTGCCCGCGGTCGCGGCGAAGTGCGGCGGGAGCACCGCTCCGCGCTCAAGATCAGAAGGCGGAGCGAACGGCATCATTGTTGATGAACGGAGCATTGCTCCACCCCTCCGAGTTCTTCACAGCCCCCGAGAGGAGCCGGCCGAGGGCTCAGGCCGCGCCAACGGCCGCCGGTGCGAGATTGCGCGCCGCCTTCACTGTCTGCGCCGCCTCGTAGAGCAGCGCTTCGGTTTCGTCCCAGCCGATGCACGCATCAGTGATCGAGACGCCGTATTCGAGCGCCGCCCCTTCTCGCCACGTCTGTTTGCCGGGCCGCAGGTTGCTCTCCAGCAGCACACCCATGATGGGCTCGTAACCGTCGCGCACCTGCCGCAGTACTTCACGACACACGTGGGCCTGCCGGGTGTGATCCTTGTTCGAGTTGTCGTGCGAGCAATCGACCATGATCGGGCGCGCCACGCCTTGCTGTGAGATCAGCCGCGCCGCCCGGGTGACATCGGCCGCCGAGTAGTTCGGCTTGCCGCCCCCGCCGCGCAACACGACGTGTCGATCGGGATTGCCCTTGGTCTTGATCACCGAGGTCACGCCCTCGGCGTTGATGCCCAGGAAAGCATGCGGACTGCGCGCCGAGATCATGGCGTTGAGGCAGACTTCCAAGCCGCCGTCGGTGCCGTTCTTGAATCCCACCGGCATCGACAGGCCGCTGGCCATCTCGCGATGGGTTTGGCTCTCGGTGGTGCGCGCGCCGATGGCGGCCCAGCTGAGCAGATCGGCGATGTACTGGGGCGTGACCGGGTCTAGCGCTTCGTAGCCGCACGGCAGGCCGAGCCGGTTGATGTGTAGGAGAATCTCGCGCGCCAGTTTCAAACCGGTGGCGACATCGCACGACCCGTCGAGATGGGGGTCGTTGATCAATCCCTTCCAGCCGATGGTGGTGCGGGGTTTCTCGAAATAGGTGCGCATGACCACGACGAGTTGGTCGCGGGTGGCCTCGGCCACGGCAGCCAAGCGCTGGGCGTAGTCGCAAGCGGCTTCGCGGTCATGAATCGAGCACGGGCCGACCACCACGAGTAACCGCTGCCGGTCGCGGCCATGGATGATGTCGCGGATCGCCCGCCGTGCGTGCAGCACCACGCGGCTGGTCTGCTCCGTACGCGGCAACTTCGCCTGCACGGCTTTGGGCGAGATCAACGGGATCACCTCGGCCAAGTTCGCGTTCTCGATTTTCTCTGCCATTGGTCGCCTGCCTTTCCGTCTTGCGGGCAAAAAAAAAGCCCCGAGATTGCTCCCGGGGCTTTCGGTTTCTGCGCCGTCAATCGGCCGTTACACGCTCACGCAGACTCCAGCGGCCCCGGTACCCACCAGGGGAAGCTAAAATACGCGAAGGCGTAGCGGCTCGTGGAGATCATGTGCTGCCCTTGTAGCTCGCCCGCCGGATTGCGTCAACCGGATCGTGCCGGTTCAATCAAGCAGGGCGAGCAACTCCGGGATGCGCCGGATGACGTGGTGCGGGCGCGGCTCGCTCTCGGGCGGCTGGCGGTCGTCGCGGTGCCAGAGCAGCACGGAGCGCAGCCCGGCCTGGTTCGCGCCGGCGATGTCTTGCAGCAACGTGTCGCCGACGAAGAGCGCTTCGTGCGGCTCGCAGCCGGCGCGCCGCAGGGCTTCGGTGTAGATAAGACCATCGGGTTTGCACGACCGCGCCTCTTCGCTGGAGAGCACGGAGTCAAACTGTGCCGCGATCCGGGCCACGGCGAGCAGGTGTTCGAGCTGGTCAACGTCGATATTACTCACGATGCCGAGATGCAGGCCGCGTTCGCGCAACTGCTGCAAGGTGTCCAGCACCCCGTCGCGCAGCGTGAAGTCGCGGGCGTGGCGCTGCCACTGAGCCGCGCGATAGCGGTCGAGCTGAAGCGGGTCAGGAGCCACGCCGAACGCCGCCAGCATGCCGAGCGCGGCATCGCGAAACAGATCGCGGTGGAGGTAGAACCGCCGCGGCACGTAGGCGCGGAAGACGCTGCGCAGGGCTTCCCGGTACGCGCTCTGGATTACCGGCGGCTCGGCGGTGATACCGGCCCAGCGCGCCAGCTCGACCAGGCTCTCGCGCTCCGCCGCTTCGAGCGTGGCGTAGTCGTACAGAGTCCCGCCGAAATCGAACAGTACTGCCTTGGTGCTCATCGCCGTGCTCGTGTTGCTAGCTGTAGCGCGCCGCCACCCCGCGGGCGGGGCCGTGCCGGGAAACGGCTTCCCGCAGATCAGTGAGGAAGCCCTCCACTATCTTGGCGTGATTCGGCGTCACCATCATGTGCAAGGCGTGGGGATTTTCCTGGCGATCGAGATGCCAACCCTTGTCGTCCATTGCGTCACCCACGGCCATGATGTCGATTTCGTCGGAACCGAACGCCATCAAGCTGGTGTCGGGCTGGCCCCAGATCTTCAACGGCCCGATGGCCTCGATCCCAGCACGCAGCCGCTGCGCCGTCTCCATGACGAGCGACTGCAATCGTAAATAGCCGGCCTCGCCGAGGTAGTTCATTACCGCCCAGGCCGCCGCGATCGGCGCCGCCGGACGGGTGCCGGCAAACGCCGCCGAGCCGTACAGCCCGCCGGGCCAGTCATCGTACATGAACATCTGGTATTGAATCGTCGCCTGGCTGCGATGGGCGATCACCGAGGCGCCCTTGGTGCAATAGCCGTATTTGTGCACGTCCGCCGAAATCGTGGTCACGCCCGGCACGCGAAAATCCCACGGTGGCACCGGATAGCCGAGCCGCTCGATGAACGGCAGCAGGAAGCCGCCGACGCAAGCGTCGGTGTGGAACGAAATGTTGTGCTCGGCTGCCAGCCGTGCCAGCTCGGCGATCGGGTCGATGACGCCGTGCGGATAACACGGCGCCGAGCCCACCATCAGTACGGTGTTGCCGGTGATCAGCTTCGCCGCCGCCGCAACGTCAGCCCGCAGATCATCACGCAGGGGCACCGGCTTCATCTCGACGCAGAGATACTTGCCGGCCTTCGCAAACGCGGGATGCGCCGAGCGCGGGATCACCATTTCCGGCGCCGTAATCCCCCGCTCCGCATGCGCGCGGTCACGCGCCGTCTTGACCGCCATCAGGATGCTCTCGGTACCGCCCGAGGTCATCGCCCCGGTCGCGTCCTCGCCGCCGTGCAAGAGATCGGTGGTCATGGCGACAATATCCGCCTGCATCTGGCGCAGGCTGGGGAAGCGGAAGGGGTTGAGGGCATTCTCGAACAGGTAGAGATTATTGGCCTCGCGCAGCACCTCATCGACGTCATCGCCCGCCGGGTAGACCAGGCTCCAAGTCCGCCCACCATGCCAGTCGGCATCGCGGGTCTTCATCTCTCGCATTGCGGCGAAGAGGTCAGCGCGCGGGATTCCGGTTCTCGGCAGCTTCATCTTCTTGCGACTGCGCTCGCTCATTGCGCCAGGGCGTGCACCGGCGGGCGTCGGCCGGCCCATGGGCGCGCTTGCTCCAGTTGTGCCGCGACGCGAATGAGCAAGTCCTCTCGCCCATAGGCGGCCGCCAGTTGCACGCCGATGGGCAACCCGTCCGCGCTCCAATGCAGCGGTAGCGAGATTGCCGGCTGGCCAGTGACGTTGAAGGCGGCGGTAAACACCGTGCACGGTGTGCTGCGGAACAAGCCGCGCAGCGGATCTTCCGCTGTCGAGCTCAGCTCGCCGAGCTTCACCGGCGGTGTTGCCATCGTCGGTGTCAGCAGGAGATCGAACCCCTCGCTCCACCAGCCGGCGATACGACGGGTGAAGCCGTGCATCCATTCCACCGCGCGGACATATTGCAGCGCCGACACCGCTCGGCCCATCTCCGCCAGCCCCCAGCTGTTGGGTTCGACGTCGGTCGCACCGATCGGGCGGCCGAGCTGCTCGCTCCAGTACGCCAGGTCACGGGCCGTCCAACTGGTTACGACGCTGGAGAAGTGCGTCATGAAGTCGGGGTCCGCGAGCGCGCGTGGATAGGCATCCTCGACTACGTGGCCGAGCGACTCCAGCAGGCGCGCGGCGCTGTTGGCCGCGGCCACGCAGTCAGCGTGCACCGGCACGGTGTCGACCGGTGAGCTGGTCATCAGGCCGATGCGCAAGCGGCCTGCCGGCGCGCCGACCTCGTCGCGAAACGGCCGCGGCGGTGGCGGTGCGGTGTACGGGTCACCCGGCATTGCTCCCGAGACGGCGTCAAGAATAGCTGCGGTGTCGCGCACCGAGCGGCTGATGGCGTGCTCGATAACGCAGCCGGCCCAAGTCTCCCCGGCATCGGGGCCGAGCGAGACCCGCCCGCGCGAGGGCTTCAAGCCCACCAGGCCACAGGCGCTGGCCGGGATGCGGATCGAGCCGCCGCCGTCATTGCCGTGCGCCGCCGGCACCATGCCCGCCGCCACTGCGGCCGCCGAACCGCCGCTGGAGCCGCCGGGCGAGCGCGTAATGTCCCACGGATTGTGAGTTGGGCCAAAGGCGCGCGGCTCGGTGGTCGGCATCGGACCCAGCTCGGGCACGTTGGTCCTGCCTACGAACACAAAACCCGCCGCGCGGAACTTGGCTGCCAGATAGCTGTCGTGCGTCGCCACCCAACGGCGCTCGCGCAGCAGCTGCATGCCGGCATGATAGGGGTCGCCGGCCGACTGGCAAACCAGGTCCTTCAGCAAGAACGGCACCCCGCGAAACGGCCCCTCCGGCAACGCTGCGACAGCCTGCGCCCGCGCCTTGTCGAAGAGCGGGGTGATCACCGCGTTGAGCTTGGGGTTGACCCGCTCGATGCGGGCAATGGCAGCATCGACCAGCTCGCGCGGCGTCAGTTGACCGCGCCGCACCAGGTCGGCTTGGGCCGTGGCATCCAAGGTGGCAAGTTCGTCTCTCATGGCGGCACACTACGACGCCGTCAGGCGCAAAGTCCAGACGGCTTTCCAATAAACCAATCGCGCAGGCAAGGGGGGAAGCAGGCAACTGCTCAGGCCGCCAGCACCGCCGCGATCGCGCCTGCCACTTGCTCGGCGGCGAAAGGCTTGTTGAGGAAGGCACGCGCCCCGGCGGCTTGGCAGCGGGCGCGCACCGTGGCTTCGGTCTCCGCCGAGGTGGCTGAGGCTAGGATCACCCGCGGCGCTCCGTCGATCTGCCGCAATCGTTCGAGCACTTCGATGCCCGAGATGTCTTCGAGGTTGAGATCCAGGACGACCGCGTCGGGGCGCTCACTTTCGTAGTGCCGGACCGCCGTTGCCCCATCCCGCGCCTCAATGACCTGGTAGCCGCGCGCGACCAGTATTCGGCGTAGCAGCAGGCACATCATCGACGAGTCATCAACCACAAGCACCTTCACCATGCTCATCTCCTCATCTGCGGGCCGCTACCGGCGCCGCCATGGCCACCCCCGGCGAGCGTCCGGCAACGCGCACCGCCCAGGCGATGATCTCGGGGGCGATACGGTCCAAAGCGACACTGGCGTCGGCCGCACCCAACGCCACTGCCTCCCGCGGCATGCCGTAAATCGCCGCGGTGGCCTGGTCTTGCGCGAGCGTGCGGGCCCCCGCCCGGTGCATGGCGAGCAAGCCCACGGCTCCGTCAGCGCCCATACCGGTCATCAGCACGCCGAGCGCATTGGGCCCGGCGCAGCGCGCTACGGAGTGGAACAGCACATCCACCGATGGGCGATGGCCACTGACACGCGGCCCGTGGAACACGCGGACGTGGTACTGCGGGCCGTCGCGTACCAATTCAACTTGGGCATCGCCAGGTGCGAGCAGCACACGGCCGGCGTGTACCAGGTCGCCGTCGTTGGCTTGCTTCACCGCCAGCGCGCAGCACTGATCGAGCCGTTCGGCAAATGGCCCGGTGAAGCGTTCCGGCATGTGTTGAACAATCACAATGCCGGGGGCATCTGCCGGCAAAGCCGCCAAGACCGCCGCCACGGCCGCCGGGCCGCCGGTCGAGGCACCGATGGCCACGACCGCTTTCGGGGCGATTTGTCCGAGCCGACGCCACGGCGCTGCCGGGGCGCGGCCGCCCCCTGGCGGTACCATACGCGCCTGCGCCGCCACCTTGACCTTCTGCACCAGCTCTGCGGCGATCGCCTCCAGCCGCCCGTCTGAATCGAGCCGCGGCTTAGTGACGAAGTCGATAGCGCCCAACTCCAGCGCCCGTAACGTGGTGGCGCAGCCGTGCTCGGTCAGTGCCGACACCATCACCACCGGCAGCGGATGCCGGCGCATGAGTTCGGCGAGGAAGGTCAGGCCGTCGACGTCGGGCATCGACACATCGAGAGTGATGACATCGGGCTGCAGCGCCGCGATCTTGCGCCACGCATTGGAAACATCTGCGGCGACTCCCACCACCGCAATCGCCGGATCAGTGGACAACAGGCGCGACAACAGCTGGCGCGCAAAGGCAGAGTCGTCGACGACGAGCACCCGGATCGCTCCCGCCATGGTCAACCTCCGTCGCGCAGCGACGCGGCGGCAGGAGGCCAATGCGCCGCTCGCTCTGGGTTGACGCGGGCTACGCGAGCCCGCCCGGTATCGGGCTCGAAACGCAGGTGGCGCGCATAGTGGCCGCCGCAATCGCTGGCGACCACGATGATCTTGGCCGCCGCCAGAAAGTGCAGGGCGTAGCTGATGTTGCGCCGGGCGATGTCGTTGCGCAGCGGCAGCTCCAGCAGTTGGGCGCCGCCGAAGAGCTTGGCCACCACCCGGCCGCAGTCGGCGCCCAAGGCCGCCAACGCCGCCAGCAGCTGGGGCATGGCGTCGCTGCCGAAGCGCGCCGATCCGCTGCTAGCGCTGCCGCATGCCGGCAATGCGAAGTGATTCATGCCGCCGATACCCGCCCTCGCGTCGTAAAGACACACCGCCACGCAGGAACCCAGCACGGTGCGCAGCACCACCGCCTCACGGCTCGCCCGCACCTCGCCCACGTGCAAGTCGATCTCAGGACGCCGCAGTTTGGACATGGTGAGCAGCGCCGCTCCGGCGCTGGTACATCGTCGGGCCGACGACGCGGAAACCGGCGCCCAGCCCCAGCAACCCTTCCGAGTGCCCGAGCAACAGCAGCCCGTGCTCGCGCAACCTGGACTCGAAGCCTTGCACGATGCGGCCCTTGGTGGGCCGGTCGAAGTAGATCAACACGTTGCGACAGAAGATGGCATCGACTTGCCCCGGTAGCGGCCACGCTTGATCGAGCAGGTTGACGTTGGCGAAGCCGACGAGTTCGCGCACACGGGCGCTGAGGCGTACTAGACCGCGACCGCTGCCCGTGAAATAGCGGCGGCGCAGGAACGCCGGCAACCGCGCCACCTCGGCGCGAGAATAGTGGCCCGACTGCGCTTGTTCGAGGGCGTCGCTGTCGATGTCCGAAGCGAAGATGCGGATGTCCCACCGCTGTCCGGCTGGCAGGCTCTCCAGGATCGTCATCGCGATCGAGTACGGCTCCTGGCCGGTGGCGCAGCCCGCGCTCCAGATGCGTAGGCAGCGCGTGCCGTTGCCGCGCGCTTGCGCGAACCACGCCGGCAGCCACACATCCTTGAGGTACGTGAAGTGGTGCAGCTCGCGGAAGAAGGCGGTCACCTTGGTGGTCACCGCGTTGATGAAAGCGGTGCGCTCGACGCCCTCGGGGTCGTAGCGCGTCAGATACTCGCAATATTCGCCGTAGCTGTGCAGGCCGAGATGCCGCAACCGCTTGCTCAGTCGCGTTTGCAGCAACGAGCGCTTGCTCGCGCTCAGCGCGATGCCGGTGTGGGTGACGACCAGCTGGCGCAACCAGCCGAACTCCCGGTCCTCGAGCGCCGGCAGATCCACGTGCCGCTCCCCCAATCCCTTAGATATCTGCACCATCGGATACGTGCGCCCCGGGAGCGAGATCTCGATCCAGCAGCCGCTCGATGTCGAGAAGCGTGACCAGCTGCTCGCCCGCGATGATCATACCGGCGACAAACGATGCTCTGCCCGCGCCCGCCACCTCTGGCGGCGGTTGTACCTCACCGGGGTCGACTGACAGGACATCCGAGACCGCATCCACGAGCAGGCCCATCACCCGGACACCGACACTAACGACGATGATGACGGTAAACGGGCTGACGGCCACAGGCGGCAGGCCGAACTTCTGCCGCAGATTGATCACCGGGATGATGGTGCCGCGCAGATTCATCACCCCGCCGACATGGGCCGGGGTGTTGGGAATGGGCGTGATCGCCGAAGGCCCTTTGATCTCCTGCACCTGGAGAATGCTGATGCCGTACTCCTGCTCCGCCAAGCCGAAAGTCAGGTACTGCACCGTCTGTGACGCAGTGACTGCGAGTTCGGCCATGCCTAGAACTCCCGCGCCTCGGGATACGGCAACTGGCCGTTGCCGTGGGCGCGCGGTACCCACGCCTTCCAAGCGGTAGCACTGGGAGCATGCACGTCGTGGGGGGCGAGGACGGCCGGATGGGAGCCGCCGCCCGCCGGTACCTCCGGCGCACCGGCGAGGTTAGCCGTTACCCGGAATTGCCGCATCACTTCTTCCAGCGCCCGTGCCTGGCCGGCGAGAGATTGCGCGGTCGCAGACAACTCCTCGGTCTGCGCGGCAGTGGACTGGACCACCTGATCCATATGCGTCACGGCGGTGTTGACCTCGGAGATCCCCGCCGCCTGTTCCTGGGCGGAGGCGGAGATGTCGCGAATGAGGTCGGTGACCTTGCGCACCGAGGCCACGATCTCGTCGAAGGTCGCGCCGGTCTTAGACACCAGCTCCGAGCCGGCGTCCACCTTGCGGACCGATTCGTTGATCAGCCCTTTGATTTCCTTGGCTGCCTGCGAGCTGCGCTGCGCCAGATTGCGCACTTCAGTGGCCACCACGGCGAAGCCACGGCCGTATTCGCCGGCACGCGCGGCTTCTACCGCGGCGTTGAGGGCGAGCAGGTTGGTCTGAAAAGCGATCTCGTCGACGACATTGATGATCTCGGCGATGCGCGTAGAGGTAGTGGCCAACTCCTTCATCGACGTGACTGCGGCGGTTACTACCGCGCCGCCACGCTCGGCGCCTTCACGGGCGGTGGTGGCCAGGTGGGTCACCTGCAGGGCGTGCTCGGCGTTTTGCTTCACCGTGCTGGTGATTTGCTCCAGCGACGCCGCGGTCTCTTCCAGGCTGGAGGCTTGCTCCTGGCACCCGCTGGAGAGCTGCTCAGTAGCCGCCGCCAGCTGCTGCGAGGCACTGGCGACCGAGCCGGCGATGCCCACGGTCTGCCGCAACGCTCGCGTGACGCCGCGGGCGATGACAGAAGCGAGCCCGAGCGCCAGCGCGAGGATGGCGATCCCGATGAGCAGCAGCACTTGCTGGCGGTCGCGAATGAGTTCGCCGGCATGGGTCTCTTGCAAATCGCGCCACTGCTGCGCCAGGCGCACGACCTCGTCCATCGCCGCTTCGTGCTCCAAGTACTTGGCGCGCAGGGGGCCGGAGATCAGCCTGGTGGCTTCTGCTAGATTCGCCGCGTTCACGGCGGGAATAAACTCGTTGTCGCGCAGCGCGAAGAATTCCTTTGCTGGTGTGTAGGCGCGCTGAATGAGGACCTCTTTCAGCTTGCCCTCGGGTAGGGTCCGCTCATAGTACGCATGGCGCTCTTCGAACTGCGCGCGCTGCGCCTTGCTGTGCTCGATCAGCCGTTCCAGGCGGGCGCGATCCGGTTCGTCGAGCATCTCGAACACGAGTAAGTACGCCTCCAGGGCGTTCAACGGCGGCGGCAACACGTCCCTCACGAGATCGTCCGCCAGCATGATCTCCTGGTAAATGGGACCATTTACCTTGGTCGTGTGCAGCGCGTGAATCGCCAAGCCGGCGAAGCCGAGGAATCCCACCAGGAAGCTGCCGACCAGCAAGCCCAATCGGACCCTCATGCCGCGACGATGAATGATGTTGAACATATGATACCTCACACGTGCATGATGCCGGGGGCGTACACGCGGCCTTCGCTCACAACCGATGAGCGAGTCGCCCGCGCCAAGTCCATCAACCCGAGCACGTCCAGAATCAGTGCGACACGCCCGTCGCCGAGAATCGTGGCGCTGCCGATTCCGGGGACGCGCCGGAAGTTGGTTTCTAAGCTCTTGATGACGACTTGCCGCTGCTCCAGCAGATGATCCGCCAGCAACGCCACTCGGGTGCTGCCGTTGCGTGCCACCACCAGAATGCCGCGGCTGGGGTCGGTGGACCCCGGGGCCAACCCGAAGAGAGCGTGCAGGCGCAGCATCGGAATCATTTGCCCGCGCAGGCGCAGCATCTCCCCGGAACCGACGACGTTGGTGACGTCGGCGGGCGCCGGCCGCAGCGATTCGAACACATTCACCAGCGGGATCACGTAAGTCTGCGCCCCGACTTGCAGCAGCTGCCCGTCCAGCATCGCCAGCGTGAGCGGGAGAGTGAGCTGAAAGCGGGTGCCGGCACCGGGTTCGGTGGTGATGTTGATCGTGCCGCCGAGTTCCATGATGTTGCGCTTGACGACGTCCATACCCACCCCGCGTCCGGAGACCGCGGTTACCGACTCGGCGGTGGAGAAGCCGGGCCGGAAGATCAGTTGATCGATCTCCTCAGGGCTCAGGGCTTCGCCCGGTCGTACCAGGCCGGCGGCCTCGGCGGTGCGGCGGATGCGCTCACGGTCTAGCCCGCGCCCGTCATCGGCGACCTCGACGTAGATCTGACCGCCCTGCTGATAAGCGTGCAGTGTCAGCGTGCCTTGCGCCGGTTTGCCTCGGCGTTGGCGCTCGGCCGGCGGCTCGATGCCGTGATCGATGGCGTTGCGAATGAGGTGCAACAGCGGATCGGCAACCTTTTCGATCACCGACTTGTCGAGCTCGGTGTCTTCTCCGTGCACGACCAGCGCAACCGGCTTGGCGCACTGCGCCGCCAGATCGTGGACCAGGCGCGGGAAGCGGCCGAAGAGGTTACGCACGGGTACCATGCGGATACCCATGACGCGCTCCTGCAAGTCGCGGGCGTTACGCTCCATCGTCGCCACGGCTTCACGCAGCTGCGGCAGCTTGTCAGCGGTGAACGTCGTCACCAGCTGCACGACCATCGACTGCGCGATGGCCAGCTCCCCCGCCAGATTGACCAAGGTGTCGGCCTTCTCGATCGGGACGCGGATCGAATTGCTGTCGCTGCCGAGGTCGCGCATGCGCTCTGGTCGATCGGCTGACCGAACAGGCGTTGCCGGCTGGGGGCCGGTCTCGGCCGCGATGGCGGGATTCTCGCCCAGGGCGCCCAGTTGCGCGAGCACGTGGTCACGCGCAGGAGGCACCGAGGTGCTCTCGCCGCGCAGGCAGAGGAGTAGTCCTTTGAGCACATCGGCCGCTTCCAGGAGCACCGCGATGGTGGCCGGAGAACAGCGCAGCTCCCGGTCGCGCGCGCGCGCCAGTACGTGTTCGAAAGCGTGGCTGAAGTCGGCAATGTCCGTCAGGCCGAGCATGCCGCCGTTGCCCTTGATGGTGTGTACGCAGCGAAAGGCGCAGTTTACGGCCTCAGCGTTCTCGGGCGCGCCTTCCAACGCCAGCAGGCAATGCTCCAGGCGGCCATGGAGATCGATGGCTTCATCGAGAAACGCATCGCGTACTTCCGGGTCGTCAATCATCGCCGTCACGTCAGAGCATCCCTCAGGCATAGCCACCCCGGACTAACAGATGAGCACACATCGTACCGCTCGCCAGGTGGCGCGCTGGGCGCGTGCCCGGGATGCGCACTAGCCGCGAGCCGATCGAGATCAGTAAGGTTTTCGAGAACGCGCGGTCCGAGCCGGGGGTTCGAAAGGGCGGCGACCGCTGTCAACGATTCGTCGAAATCGAGCAGATCAACCAATGCGTGACTACCAGGGACCGGCGCCCGCTGGAGTTCGCCGAAGCGGGGCGCACGGCCGGGCCCCAATCGCCAAACCCGCCAGGCCGGCAAGACTGAGGGGTTACCGCTCGTTTGACTTAGAACCAGCGACCGTTCATGCGCACGCGGCAGCCGGTGGGAACATTTTGCTTGAGACCGCCGGGGCGGATGTGGCACAGCTACGTGTCAGCGAGGGGTTATGAGGACGTATCCAGGGTGCGTTGTCGGCGCGCTGCTGCTGACCTGCGGGGCGATGAGTGCGAATCGCGCGTTCGCGGCGCCGCTGCTTCTCAACGAGTACAACGCAGTCCGTTCCGATCAGTTCCTCAACGGCGGCGATGCCGGTGCGGACGATGATGGCGGCCAGGCGGCCGATCCGTTCTTCGGCCGCGTTGCCGGCAACGGCGGCGATTGGTTCGAGCTAGTGGTCGTCGCCGACAATCTCGACATCCGCGGTTGGCAGGTCGCCGTCAGCGACAACGACGGTGCGACCCAAGCGGTCCTGACTTTCTCCAACGCTGCACTCTGGTCGAACCTGCGCGCCGGCAGCATTATCACCGTTGCCGAGGATAGCCCGGAGGATGTCAGCTACGACCCGGCGGGCAACGACTGGTGGATCAACCTGCGCGCCGGCCTTAACGGCACCGGCACTTATGTCAGCGCCACCGACTTCGAGACCTCCAACAACAATACCCAGTTCGAGATTCGCAGCGCGCAGAACATCGCCGTTTTCGGCCCGGCCGGCGAGGGTATTCGCCCGACCAGCGGCATCAACAGCCGCGAGGTGTTTCAATTGCAGGCCGACCCCGCGGCCGTGATTGGCCCGCAGTCGAACGTCTTCGGCAACGCTGTCACCAGCACCTTCGGCGCGCCTAACGTCTACGGCGCCGGCGCTCACGTCCAGGACTTCTTCGCCCTGCGCTCCAGCACGCCCGCGGACGACCAGGACCGCGACGGCATCGCCGACTGCGCCGACAACTGCCCCGCACAACCCAACCTCGATCAGCGTAACAGCGACGGTGATGAGTTTGGCGACGCCTGCGACGCGGACCAGGGCGGCGAGCCCGGCCCCGGACTGCCGCCCGGTGGCTGCGAGCCTAACCCGTTCGACACCAGCCGCCTACTGCAAGTCGAGGTGCGCATCACGCAAGCCAACTGGGACGCCCTGCGCCTGCAAACCCGCCGCCTCACCGATGTGTTTCAGTGCAGCATGACGCCGACCCCGACCGATCCCTTCACCTTTTTCCCCGCAGACGTGGTCGTCGACGGTACCCTGATCGCCAACGCCGGCGTACGCAAGAAGGGCTTCCTCGGCTCGCTCGATAGCACCCGGCCATCGCTGAAGGTCAAGTTCTCCGAATTCGCGCCGGACCAGCGCTGGCTGGGGCTGGAGCGGCTCACGCTCAACAACGGCCGGCAGGACGACTCGCGCATCAAGCAATGCGTCGGTTACCACCTGATGGCCGCCGCCGGCGTGCACGCGCCGCGCTGCAGCATGGCGCAAGTGCGCGTCACCACCGAAAGCGGCACGCAGGATCTCGGCATCTACGCCAACGTCGAGAGCATTGACGACACTTTCCTCGATCGGTCGTTCGGGAGCCACAGCGGCAACTTGTACGAGGCCACCGGCGGTGATTTTCGCCCGACGCGGCTGGTCGGCCTGGCCAGCAAGAACAACGAAGGCAGCAACGACCGTAGCGACATCGAGGCGCTCAGCCAGTTGCTCGGGAGCAGCGCCGACGAGGACCTGTTCACCGCCCTCGAGCCGCTCGTCAACCGCGACGCCTTCTTGAGCTACTGGGTCATGGAGGCGCTCACCGGGCACTGGGACAGTTACTCCGGCGGCACCAACAACAACTACTTCGTCTACCACAACCGGGCCGACGATCGCTTCTACTTCATTCCTTGGGGCATGGACGACATCCTCGGGCAGGGCAGCCTGTTCTTCGCCGACGGTCCGGTGGCGCCGCTGCTGTGGGCGCGCGGTAAGCTGCCGCGGCGCTGGTATCTCCACCCGCAGGGGGCGCAGCAGTATGTCGAGCGCATGCAGGCGCTGTTCGACACGGTGTGGAACGAAGCCGCCATCCTCGCCGAGATCGATCAGGCGCAGGCGCTGGTGGCTCCGGTCATGGGTGATATCACGACACGGGTAGAGTCGGTTCGTAACTTCGTGACCGATCGCCGCGCTAAGTTCAGTGCCGAGTTCGCCGACGGGCCCCCGCCGTGGACCGAAGAGCTGCCTTTCGGCTTCCCCTGCCTGCGCCAGGTCGGCGAGCTGGCGGTCGACTTCACCACCACGTGGATGCGGACCATCCCGCAGACGCCGCCGCGGGGCACGCGCGTCAGTGTCAGCGGCTCGCTCTACGATTACACGCTGCCGGACGACCTCGGCTTGTTGATGCTCACCGCCGGCGGGCCCGACAGCGCGATGATGGGCAGCACCGGTCTGTTGCGGTTGATCTTCACGCTCGCCGATCTCGGCCTCTACGTCGTGCAAGTCAATCTGCCGGCGTCACAGGTCGCCCCCGGCAACCAGATTGCAATCGAGGGCGACTTCATGAACGCCTTCGTCTCGGTCGACAGCGAGTTGAAACCCACACTCCTAGGTGTGCTCACCGAAGGGTTGGTGACACTCGACAGTGAGCAGGCCTCGGCCGTGCCCGGCCAGATAATCGCCGGACACTTCGAGGCCAAGGTGGCGCAGTTCGCGCCGGCGCCCGGCAGTTGCCCCAACGACTGCAGCGGCGACCACGAGGTTACTGTCGATGAGCTGGTAGCCGGCGTCAACATCGCGCTGGGCGCCGCCGATGCGGGCAGTTGCCGCCCGGCCGATCGCGACGAGGACTTCACCGTCACCATTGACGAGCTGGTGCGGGGCGTCAACGCGGCGCTGGAGGGTTGTCCGTTGGTGTCGACCTTCATCACGATTCCGGAGAACTGAGGCGCATGATCCAGGCCGGGCGGCAGCGCGCGGGAGCGCAGGCCGGCGCGTATGGCGCGCCGGTGGCGCGAGGGGTAAGGCGATGATCGATCTGAGCGGGGCGGGCCAAAGCGTCATCGCGCGCTACGAGTTCAAGTATCGCATCGCACCGGCTATGGTCGCGCCCATCCGCGCGGCGGTGCGGCGCTTTTGCCAGAGCGACGACGCCAGTGTGCGTGCGCCCTACGTGATCTCGAGTTTGTATCTCGACTCGCCCCGGCGCGTGCTCTACCGGCACACCAAGGAGCGCCGCCCGCGGCGCTACAAGCTGCGGATTCGCCGCTATGACAGCGGATCGCTGTACTTCGAGGTCAAGCGCAGGGAGAAAGGGGTGATCGTCAAGAGCCGCGTGGCGGTTGATCCGGAACACTGGCCGGCGGTGCTGTTGGATCCGCGTACGCTCGGCCGCTGCCGGCTGTCGCCGGCTGATACCCGCAAGCTGCAAGATTTTCTCGATCGCAGCCTACGCATCGGCGCCGAGCCGGCAACCGTGGTGCGCTACCGGCGCGAGGCCTATGTTAGCCGCGCCGACGATTACGGTCGTGTGACATTTGACTGCCAGCTGGAAGCGCTACGCCCGCAGGGATACGAGATTCCGATTGGCGACGAAGCCGCCTGGCTGCCGTTCGATGACCCGCAGCGCTTCGGCCTGCCGATATCCGCCGTGATCCTGGAGCTGAAGTGCCTGACCGCAGTGCCGCTGTGGATGAGTGACTTGGCGGTGCGATTCAACTTGCAAGCGCTCGGTTTCAGCAAGTACGGCGGTGGTGTCGAAACCGTCGGCGGCTTGCCGTTCGGCCGCGACCGGCAGCGGCGCCCGGCGCCCTG
Source organism: Deltaproteobacteria bacterium (assembly GCA_016210005.1). Classification (NCBI taxonomy): domain Bacteria; kingdom Pseudomonadati; phylum Myxococcota; class Myxococcia; species Deltaproteobacteria bacterium. The sequence continues at coordinate 27,418 of JACQVA010000116.1, forward strand.
GGTGAGGAGGTCGCCGTGGTAGATTTCTTCGATCTCTTCAATACCGGTCTGGGGCCGGTGTCGTGGGAGCAAGCCGCGCTCTGCCTACTGCTGGCGTTTGTTTTGGGCAAGGTGGTGGCGGTGACCTACGAGCGCACGCACTTCGGCTTGTCCTTTTCGCGCAGCTTTGCCCAGGCGCTGGTGCTGGCCGCGGTGGTGGCTTCGATGCTGATGCTGGCGATCGGCGACAACCTGGCGCGCGGGCTGGGCATCCTCGGCACGGTCGCGCTGGTGCGCTTTCGCACCAACGTGCCCGATAGCCGCGATATGATCTTCATGTTCGCGGCGCTGGCGGTCGGCATTGCCGCCGGGGTGCGCAGTTACCCGGTGGCGCTGGTGGGCGCGCTCGGCTTTGCCGGCGCGGCGCACGCGCTCAACTGGGAGCCGCTCAAGGTGCGCCAGCGCTTCGATGGCATGCTGCGCTTCTGGCTGGCGCGCGACGCCGTCAGCTGGGCGGGCGTGCAGGCCGCCCTTGACACCCATTGTGATACAGCGGTGCTGGTGGCAATGCGTGATCTCGCCCAGGGCGACACCATCGAGTACGCCTATCAGCTCAAGCTCAGGCGCGGCGCCACGCAGGACCAGCTCTTCCATGCCCTCGCTGCGGTGCCCGGCACCGGCGGTATCACCTTCATGATCGAAGACGCTCACGGCGAGATATGAACGAGCACGGGCGCTGGCGAAGGTGGCTGGTGTGGACGGCGGCGGCCGGCGCCGCGGCCGGGTTGTGGTGGTATCAGGAGCCCGGGCGCAACGCGCTGCCGGCAGTCGTCGGTGCCGCCCGCCATCAGCTCGGCGCCCTCGAAGCCGCACGCCTGCAAGCGGTCTTCGTCAAACCCGGTGACGCGGTGCGCGCCGGCCAGCCGCTGGCACAGTTCGACTGCAGCGCCATCGACGCCGATCTCGGCGTTGCCCGCGCCCAGTCGCAGGAGCAGTTGGCGGAGGTCGAGGCCCTGGCGGTGCAACTGGCGGCGGATGCCCGCCGCCGGCGCCTCGAGATCGAAACTGAAGCGGCGCGGGTGCGGGCCGCCATTGCAAGCGCCAAAGGATTACAGCAAGCCCAGCAGGCCGAGCTCAACGCCCTCAGCGAACAAATGCAGCGGCTCGACCAGGCGATCCGCACCCGGCTGGCCGAGGCCGACAAGGTTGCCGCGCTGCGCTCGCGCCAGCTGCGGCTGATCAGCCGCACTCAACAGGCGCCGGAAACGGTACGTGCCTGGGTGGAAGTCGCGGAGCAGGTCCGCAGCGCGCTCGACAGCCTCGACGGCGATGACATCGCGGTGCGCGTGCGCCCGCTGCGGGCGCGGGTCGAAACCCAGAGCCAGCGCATCCAGCAATTGCTGGAGCGCCAGGCCCGCTGCACCGTCCGCAGCCCGGCCGACGGCCAAGTGTCGTCGGTGCTGCACGCTGCGGGTGATGCCATATCACCCGGATCTACGGTGGCGGTGGTGGTCGGAACGCAGGCCGCCTACGTCACGGCTTACCTGGCGGAAGACGCGCGGCGGCCGCCGCGGGTGGGTGAAGCGGTGGTGGTGGCAGCGCGACAGCGCCCGGGCGCCGCCGGCGCCCGCGGGGTGGTAGCCCGCATCGGCCCGGAGATCGTCGAACTGCCGGCGCGGCTGTGGTACGCCCCCAACCGGCCGCAATACGGCCGCCCCGTTCATATCGAGGTCGATGCCGGCGCCGATCTGCTCCCGGGCGAGCTGGCTTCGGTCCGCGGCACCGGCGGCGAGGCCCAAGCCGCCCCGGTAGCGGCCGCGCTGGCGTTTCCGGCGCGGGTTCCCGGCGGCTTGGGCCGCCGTACCCGGCTGGAGCTCAGCGGCCTGGTCTGGTTGCCTGGGCGTAGCCGCTTCCTGCTCGTCAGCGACGACACCGGGCTAGCGGGCGTCGATGAGGGCGCGCCGTGGGTCTTCAGCGGGGATGCCGAGGGCCAGCTCGACCCCGAGCCGCTACTGCTCGACGGGGTAGAGGCGGTGTCTGACTTGGAGTCGGCGACACGCGCGCCCGACGGTACGATATATCTCCTGGCCTCACAGAGCGTGAGTCGCAAGGGCAACCGGCCGGTGAAACGGCAGTGGTTGCTGCGCGTGCAAGAGGCGCCGCCGGGGTTGCGCGTGATTGGCAAGCTGGCGCTCTACGATCAGCTTCTGGCCCGAATCGAGAGTGATCGCCGTGCGGAGCTGGGAGTGTCGGTGCAGCTGGATATCGAGGGCATGGCCTGGCATGCCGGCGGCCTGCTGCTGGGCCTGAAGTCGCCCCTCGACGCTGCCGGACGGGCGCGGCTGTGGTATCTCGCCGATGCCGACAGCCTGCTGGCGGCGACCGAGCCGCCGGCAGAATACGGCGAGAAGCTGTCGCTGTTCGGTGCCCTGGCGCTGCCGAGCTGCGCCAGCGGCGCCGCCGGCGGCATCTCTGACTTGTATCTCGAAGGCAAACGGCTGTACGTGCTCTCGACCCTCTCCGAGGGCCCGGCGTGCGGTTCGGCTTGGCGAGTGGATTTGCCGCTCGGTCAGGCGTCGCCGCACAAACTCGCAGACTGGCCTGACTTGCGGCCAGAGGGCATCGCCCGTGCCGGCAGCGGGCCGCTGCTGATCGCCTTCGACAACGGGGCCGCGGTACCAAGCTTCGCCCACCTGGCGCAGTGACGGCGGCGGTAAACCAAGCGCCCTGCGGCGGAAGTATGGCAACGAATTCGGCGTCAATTGGCAGCAAGCTGAGGCGCCGTCTCGTCTGGTCGCTGCTGCTAGCGGTCTTAGGCGCTCGGGTGGATGCCGCGGATTGCGACAGCGTGGTGGCGGCGGCGGTGGCCGAGGATCCGGCGATTCGCGCAGCGCAAGCGGCGGTGAGCGAGGCCCGCGCCGGTGCCAGCGCGCTGCGCTGGCTCGACCCACCCGAGGTGCGCCTGCGTAGCGATGCGGCGACGCGCAATGATCAGGCCAGACTCGGCGTGCGCTGGCCGCTGCCGGGGCCGGGTGTTGCCAGTGCTTCGGCGCAAGCGGCGCAAGCACGTGAGGCGATGGCGCTGGCCGAAGTCGACGCCCTGGCCGCACGCACCGCCGCAGCCGTACGCGCCGACTGCGCTGAGTTGCGCCACGCGCGCGAGCAGCGCGAGCTGAGCGAGCACCTGATGACGGCGGCGGCCAGGCACTCGCAAGCGGTGCAGACGCGTACCAGCGCGGGCATCAGCACGGCGCTGGCGGAGGAGCACGCTCTGCTTGACGCCGCTGAAGCACAGGAGCAGGCGTTACAAGCCCGCGCCCGCGAGGATGCTGCGGTCACTGCCATGCGGCGGTGGACGGCGGAGCCGCTCGCGCTTGATCGCCACGTCTGTATCGCACCGGCTGAGATCAACGCCGAAGATGCCGCCGGCCGGCATCCGAGCGTGCGGCTTGCCCGGGCCGCAGTCTTGGCCGCAGAGTCCGAAGACCTAGCAGTGCAGCGCCGACACTGGCTGTGGCCGTCGTTCGTACAAGTCAGCTGGGTGCGTGAGCTGAGCGAGCGACACGATGGCGTGCTGGTGGAGACCGGCGTCAAGCTGCCGCTGCCGGACAAAGAGACGGCCGCCTCCGCGGCGCGGCTGGACACCCGCCGCTTCGAGCTGCAAGCGGCCGAGCGCCGGGCGGAGGCGGAAATCACGGCGGCGGCCGCGGCTGCGGGCGAGGCCGCCGCCGCCGTTAACAGAATGGAGGCCGGTGCCGACAGCTTGGCGCGCGCGCAGGCACTGGTTGGCAGCGGCACGGAGGCGGGCGCCGACCCGCAGGAGCTGTGGCGGCTCGATCGCCGCCTGGCCGAGCGGCGACAGCGTCTCAGCACCGCTCGTTATCAAGCAGAACTCAAGTGCATAGAACTGCGGCGAATGCTGGGCCAGCGCTGAACCAAATGGCGCGGCCGGGTGCGGCGGCCGCTGGCCGCAGAGCTGGTGCGAAGTGTGACTCAGCCGGCGATCGGCGGCCCGCCGACGCCGGTGCGCGCGGCCAGCGTGTCCTTGAGCTGGTCCACGTCCACCGGCAGCGACAGACAGCTCACCGTCTTGCAGTCTGCTAGGGCAGCCCGCAAGCGGGTGGTTTCGCCTTCGGCGAGAATGATGATGGGCAGGGTCGGCTGCTTGCGGTGTACCTGTTCGAGCACGGTCAAGCCGCACACCGACCCGGGCAAGAACACCTCCGAGATGACCGCATCGTAGGCGCCGGGCTCGAAGCGAACCAAGGCATCCTCGCCGGACTCGGCCCCATCGACGGCATAGCCACAGCGGCACAGGATGCGCTCCAGCGTGCGGCGAAAATTGGAGCTGCAAGCAATCAGCAGCAAGCGCTTCTTCGGTTCGCTCGATTCATATTCGGCGGACATCGCAACGCACCCTGACATGAGGCCTCTTAAGTCCGGCTCAAGCGGCAGCAGGAATGGTGCCAGGCGCGGCGAATGCCGCTCGGCTCCGGCTGATCGTAGCCAGCTTCATCCCACGTGTGTTGAAACGCAACTGGCAGCCGCCAAAACCGGACAGCCGGCTCACCCCAAGCCATACTTCTCCAGCTTGCGGTAGAGGCGCTGGCGATCGATCTGCAGCAGGCGGGCGGCTTCGTTCTTGTTGCCGCTGCTCTTCCTGAGGGCGGCCAGGATGTTCAGCCGCTCCAACTCGTCGAAGGGGACGGGTTCTGCCAGCGCCTGCGCCCCGGCGAGCGATTCGCCGCTGCTGAGCAAGCCGGCGGGCAGGTCGTGCTCGGTGATCACCGGCTCGGCGGAGAGGGCAAAGGCGCGCTCGATGACGTTCTGCAGCTCGCGGATGTTGCCCGGCCAGCGGTACTCGACGATGCGCCGCATGGCTTCGGGGGTGACCCGTTTGGGTTCGACGCCATATGCGTGGCTGAACTCAGCGACGAAGTGGTTGACCAACAGCGGGATATCATCAGGGCGCTCGCGCAGCGGTGGCAGGTGCAGGGGAACGACGTTGAGGCGGTAGAACAGGTCGCTGCGGAAAGTACCCTCGCGCATCGCCGCCTCGAGATCGCGATTGGTGGCGGCGATGATGCGCACGTCGACCGGCACCGCCTTGGTCGAGCCCAGCGGGGTGACTTCCTTTTCTTGGATCGCGCGCAGGAACTTCACCTGCAGCGATAGCGGAATCTCCGAGATCTCGTCGAGAAACAGCGTGCCGCCGTCGGCGGCTTGAAACACGCCCTCGGGCTCTTCCACCGCCCCGGTAAAGGCGCCGCGGCGGTGGCCGAAGAGTTGGCTTTCGAGCAAGGTCTCCGCCAACGCGCCGCAATTGACCGCTTGAAACGGGCGCTCGGCGAGCGGGCTCTTGCCGTGGATGGTGCGGGCGACCAGTTCCTTGCCGGTGCCGTTCTCGCCGTAAATGAGCACGTTGCTCTTGTTGCGGCTGACCGCCTCGATCACGCGATAGATCTCTTGCATCGGCTCACTGGTGCCGATGATTTGCCCGTAGCGATCGTACTTGCGCAGCTGAGCGCGCAGCTGCGTCACCTCGCGCCGCAAGCGCCGGGCTTCGAGCTGGCGTTCGACGACGATGAGCAGCTCGTCGGGATGGCAAGGTTTGATCAGGTAGTCGGCGGCTCCCAGTTTCATCGCCTCGACCGCGGATTGCAGCGTGCCGTGGCCGGTGAGCACGATCGTCACCGGCGTCAGTTGGCGCGCGTGCATCGTGCGGATCAGCTCCATGCCGTCCATGACCGGCATGTTGAGATCGGTGATGACCACGTCGATGTCGTGTGTCCCCAACTGCTGCAGGGCCACTTGCCCATTGGCGGCCGACTCGACCTGGTAGCCTTTGCGTTCGAGGATCTTGGCCAACGTGCGCACCATGTTGACCTCGTCCTCGACGAGCAGAATACGGGTGGCTGGCATCGACTAGTGCACCACGACTTCCTTGGCTGCCCCGTCGCAGTGGCAGGGCAACTCGATGATGAAGGTGGTGCCTTCGTCGACCTTGCTGTGCACCGTGATGTCGCCGTCGAAGCGCTTGACCACGGAGTGCACAACCGAGAGCCCCAGACCGGTGCCTTGGCCGGGAGCTTTGGTGGTGAAGAAGGGATTGAAGATGTCCTTCAGCTGATCCTCGGGAATACCGACGCCGGTGTCGGCGAACTCGATCAGGATGCGGTTGTCGGGGCGCGCCGCCGTGCGCACCCGCAGTTCGCCGCCGCGCGGCATGGCTTGCACCGCGTTGGTGATCAGATTGAGGAAGATCTGCCGCAAGGCGTTCTGGTTGGCCAGGCAGGGCGCGGCCAGGGCGAAGTCGGTGACCACGCGCACGTCGGCGTTCTGCAGGCTCTTGCTCAGCAGCTGCAGCGTCTTGCGCAGCAATTCGTTGATGTCGACGCGCTCCAATTCAGCACGCGACTCGCGCGAGAATTCCAGCAAGTTGTTGATGATCTCCTGCACCCGCGCCATCTCGTCCTTGGCGATCTGAAGGTCTTCCTGCACCTCGGGGTTGGCGGCGTCGATCAGCTCGCTCAAATCGTAGAGCGCGTTCATGATGATGCCGAGCGGGTTGCGGATCTCGTGCGCAATGCCGGCGGCGAGCTGGCCGATGGCGGCCATCTTCTCCGACTGGATCAGCTGGCTTTCGAGCCGTTTGCGGTCCGACATGTCGACGCAAATGATGTGGAAGTAGCGCCGCTGGCCATACTCGATCAGGCCGGCGGTGAAGATGATCGGCAGCAAGTCGCCCAAGCGGGTGAGCAGGTGGAGGTCCTCGCGGCTAGAGTGGCCGCGCTGCTTGGCTTGTTCAAGCAGGCGCTGGGCGCGCGAGCGCTCTCCGGGCGGCACCAGGTCCCACAAGCGCATGCCGGCCATTTCATCGCGCCGGTAGCCCATCATTCGTTCGGCGACGATGTTGGCGTCGATCACCGTGGCGATGTCGTAGTCGAGCGCAAACATGGCCGCGGGGGCGTTGTCGACGAACTTGCGGTAGCTGGCCTCCTGCTCGCGCAGGTCCTCCTCGCGACCTTCAACAAAGAAGTCGGTAATGTGGAGCAGCCGCTCCTGAAACTCTTGCTGCAACAGCGCCGACAAGGCCTCGAGTTTTTCCGGCTGGCCGGCGTAATGCTCGCGCAGCCGGTCGGTGAGCATGTGGCGCAGCTTCATCTGACCGCTGAGAAAGCGCGAGGCCGAGAACTGTGAAATGAAGCCGCGCCGGGCGTGGCTGCGCAGATAAACGTAGGTCTCGATGTCCTTGGGGTCGGCGACATGGTTGCCCCAGCGTTGCAGGGCGTCGTTCATGGCCGCGCTGATGCCGGGGCGCTCGGGCTCGGGGATGCTCAGCGCCGGGCCGATCAACTGCACCCAGGCGTCGACCACCTCGGGGCCGACCTCGCGCATGAAGGCCGCCAACTCGTCCCGCAGCGGGCTGCGGGTACGCGGATACATCAGCAGCTGGCAGCCGCGCATGTATCCCTCGATGCGCCGTAAGTGCGCTTCCAACGAGGAATCGTAGACCAGCTCCATCATCGTCTCCGCTCACCGGCGGCCGGTTGCGGCCCTCCGGGGTCGGCTTGTCTTACCAGCTCGTCACTGCTCAGGCTACCAACCCCACGCTTGGTTCGGCGTTCGCGACGCACTTGCGGCGGCCGGCGAAACCACGGCGCCGGGCGGCGGCGGCCAGCGGGGCTGCTATCGCGGGACCTTGGCGAGGAAGTCGTTGACCGCGCGGGCGAACTCAGCCGGGCGATCGAGCATCACATGGTGGTGCGCGCCGGCGATCTCACAATCTTCCAACCGCGGCGCCGCCGCGCGCAGCGCAGCGATGCCGGCCGGCGGCATCAGCGGGCTGGCGGCGCCGCGGATGGCGAGAATCGGACAGCGCAGCTGTGGCAACGCCGCGGCGATGTCGTGAGGCCTGATGGCCGCCAACGCCGCGCGATCGAACTTGTAGGTCCAGTGCTCGCCATCCGCGCTGCGGCACAGGGCATGGGCCGCAAGGTGCTGCAGGATCGCCGGTGGTGCGCTGCAGTCGCCCGGCAACAGCCGGTATTGCGCGATGCCTTGCTCACGGGTGCGATAGCGCGGGTGTTGCATTTGGGCTAGACGCTGCATGAAACGCAGGCCGCTGTCGCCGGATTTGAGGCGCGAGTCCACAAGGACGAGCGCGGCGGGGTCGCCGGCTGCCGCGGCGATGGCGGCAACGGTGCCGCCCAACGAGTGCCCGATCAGCCGTACTCGGCGCAGCTCGAGGGCGGCGATGAAGGCCACCACGTCGGCGGCGTAATCGTCGACCTCGTAGGCCGCCGGCTGCGCCCACTCGCTGTCGCCATGGCCGCGCAGATCAAGTGCGATGACGTGGAAGCGATCGACGGCGGAGGGCGCAAACCAGTCCCACCAGTGCGCATGCGCCGAACCACCGTGCAGCAACAGCAGCGGCGCCGCCCCCGGGTTGCCCCAGTCGAGATAATGCAGCCGTAGGCGGTTGAGCGAGATGAAGTGGTCGGTGGCTGGCACGGCGCGCCTTTGATCTGTGGGAGATTTAGAAGGGAAGGGACCAACCAACCACGGACGCGCAGGGGACACCGAGCCGGAGCATTGACGGAAAATCAGAGCGTCGGCGAGGTCGCGGCTTCATTCTATTGCTCTTGCCGCTCATTAGCAGCTGTGCGGTTATGGCACCGCCGCGGTGGTGGGTGGCAGCAAGCCGCGCGCGGCGGTGGCGATGGCGCTGACGGCCTCAGCCTCGGCGGCGAGTACCGGCAGGTCTTCAGTCAGGCGCGCAAACTCCGCCTCGTTGGCGGCGAAATTGGTTTCGGTCCGGATCTGTTGCAGCTCGCTTTGCGCCCGGCGATCGATTTCGGCGAGGCGCTCGGCGGTGGTGTCCGCGGCACCGAGACGTGCTTCGCTGGCGAAGGCGGTGATCCAAGCCGCCTGGCCGGCGACATCGGCACCGATACCGGTGCGCTCGATCGCGGCGAGTCCGGGCAAATACCAGCGCTGCCACAGAGCGCGCCGTAGCCACTGCGCGTGGCCGGTGGCAGCCAGCTGACGGCGATCGTCCGGTGCGAGATCGGTCAGCGTCAGCTCGGCGTGCGCCGGCGGGCGGCCGGCCACGGTGGTGCCGAAGTCCGCGGCCGCGGAGCAGATGGCCTCGCCGGCCGCGTGCAGCGCGCGCTGCACCTCGCCGGTGTAGCGCGCTAGTGCGGCCAAGGTGGTGGCTTCAAGCTCGGCGAAGTCGCCGCGCCACAACCAGCGCCGGCGGGCACGCCGTAACCGTTTGCTAAAGGCCGCGGCTGCTTTGGTGGCAGCGCTGGTATGCTGCGCCACGAGTCGAGCGAGGCCGGCGTCGAACTCGGCCAGCTGCGCCTGCGCCGCGGCTGCTTCAGCAGCGGCAGTATCTTGCGCGTCCTGCAAGCGCGTGCGGGCCTCGATCAGCGCGCGATCCAATTCGGCGCGGCGCCGGCTCAGGGTGGCGTGGGCGGCGCGCAGCTGCGGCTCGCTGCGCTTGGCCGCCTCGCGCAAGGCGGTGACGTTACGGCTGTCTGATGACACGAAGCGCGCGAGCGCATCGGTCAAAGCGCTAATCCCGGTGGCCGCGGTGCCGGCCGGGTCGCGCGCTTGCGCCGCGCGGAAGGCGGCGCGGGCGTCTACGAGAAACAGCTCGTGTGCCCCGGCGACGTTGGCGCGCAAGTTCTCGGCGTGGCGCGCGCGCTCCGCGCCAGCCAGTTCGGCACAGGCGCCGTCGAGGTTCCAGACCACGAACAGCTTGCCGGTGTCCGCCTGCAAGCCGGTCATGAGCCGGCGAGTGAACTGGGTGAACAGGGCGGGGTAGCGTACCACCAAGATCACGGCGTCAAGGGTACGCAGGGTGTTGGCAGTGACAGCGTCGAGCTGAGCGGCACTGCCGAGCCCGGGCGTATCCAGCACTTCCACCTGGCCGCCGAGCTGAAGCAGATCGAGCGGGGTTTCGACCACCACCTCGTCGATGCCGGCGCCGTTGTCGCGCAGCAGCGGCTCGATCCCGTCGCTGCACTCGAAACGCCGGCCCGCTGCCAGCCAGGTGGTGGCTTCACCGTAAGTGACGCGCAGGGGAACCGAGGTGAGCGGCTCGAAGGCGACCGGCGACAAGGGTGCGCCGGCGATGGCGTTGAGCAGTGTCGACTTGCCGGCCTTGACCTCGCCGTACAGGGCGATGCGCACACGCCGGCGCGCCAACTCGGCGAGCACCGCGTCGAGCGCCGCCAGCGTGCCCTGCGGCAGGAGCGTGGTGTGCGGGTGCAGCACGTCGTGCGCGCGCGCTACCGCCTGGTTCAGTTGAGTTGCCAGCGCTCCCCAGGCCCGCGGTTGTGCTTCGCCGCTGCGATCAGACATCTGCCCTCCGCTATCCGTCACGGCCGCCAGTCATACGGGGTGACGCGCGCGAGTTCAACCAGGGCCGCACGGGCTGTGCTTGCGCCGGCTTGCGGGCCGACCGCCGCCGCTGGCACAGTCATGGGGGTTTCGGGTAGATCATCAAGCCGGGAGGACAGTTTGCCATGCTGACTGATGCGGAGGCCAAGGAACAGATCATCCAGATCACGAACGAGCTATTCGCGATGGGGCTGCTGACCGCCACCGGCGGCAATATCAGCGCCCGTGCGGGTGACGGCGAGAGCTTCTGGATTACCCCGAGCCGCATGTACAAGGGCGGCATCGCGGACGAGGATCTCGTACACGTCTTGCCCGACGGCACGGTGATCGAGGGCACGCGGGCGCCGTCAGTTGAGCATCAAATGCACGCCCAGTCGTACCGCGTGCGGCCGGATGCGCTGGGGGCGGTGCACACGCATGCGCCGTTCGCGACCGCCTTCGGCATCTGCAACCAAGCGTTTCCGCCGATCAATACCGACGCTGTGTTTCTGCGCGATACGGTGACGGTGCCATGGTACATGCCGGGCTCGCGCGAGTTGGCCGACGCCGTCGGCGAGGCGCTGAAAAAGAGCCGCGGGGCAATCCTGCAGAACCACGGCCTGATGGCGGTGGGCAAGACCCTGCGCGACGCGGCGACGCGCTCGATGATGCTGGAAGAAACCGCGAAGTTGACGCTCTACTGCAAGCAGTTCGGCGGCACCGTCAGCCTGCTGCCCGGCGATTGGGTAGAGCAACTCGCCGGGCTCGCCGAATTCATCTGAACCGCGAGTGAGCGGCCCGAGCTTCTGTTGGCTACGGCTGCCAAGGCCGTGCCTGGGCGGGCGCCGTCAGCCGAGCTTCTGCAGGTCGACCCGCACGGCTCGATCGGTCGGCACCGGCTGCCAGGAGAAGGCCCGGTACTTGAGATGGCCGTAGCCTCCCGCCAAGCCGAGCCATTTCATCTGCCCGGGTTCAAGCTCCGACTGGCCGCGCCAGCCCGGGTGCATGAAGGGCTCGAAACCGTTGTACAGGATCAGTTGGCCCGGACGGCAAGCGGGTGAAATCTTGCCGCTGACGCGGATCTCGCCGACGTCGCTGACCACCCGCACCAGCTCGCCGTTGGCGATGCCGAGCGTGGCGGCGTCGCCGTCGTTGATGAACACGAAGGGCTCGCCGCGATGGGTGTTGAGCAACGTTCGGTTGAGCATGTTCATCGAGTGAATGCTCCAACGGTTGTGGCCGCTGGTGAGCTGAAAGCGGCGCTGCGGGCCGCCATGGCCGGGGGACTCCTTGTGCACCGGTAGTTCCTCGCCGGCTTCGAGGAACCACTCGTGGTCGATGTAGAACTGAGCCCGCCGCACCAAGGTGTCGTAGGGGACTTTGTCCTCGGTGTGCCAGCGCAACGGGTTGTGGACCTCGTCGGGCCGCAAGGGCGAGGCTTGCGCGGCCCCGTGACCGACAATGCCCCAGCCGGAGAAGCGGATGGCGCCCTTTTGGCGCAGCGTCGCCAAGCTAGTGCCGGGCGGTAGCACGCCGTAGACGGCGTTGTCGCGCACGGCCTCATCGAAGCGTGCCTCGTCATCGCGCACCGCGCCGCCTAGGGTGAAGGCGGCAACCAGGCCCTGGAGGCTGCGGGCGCGGCCGTTGCGGTCGGTGAACTCGCTCAGGCCGCGAGCCGCTGCGCATTGCTCGATCTTTTCCAGCAGGCGCACGCCGATCTCGTAATCCGAGAGCGCCGCGCCGGCGGGCGCCACCGCGCGATCGGCGAGCACGCAGTTGAGGTGATGCACCGAGGGCATGCTGTGCTGGAGCTTCTCGCCGTGTTGGGCCGCGGGCAAGATGTAGTCGCAGTACATGCCGGTGGTATTGAGCCGCGAGTCGATCGACACGATCAATTTGAGCTGCGGCCACAGGTGCTCGAGCAGCAGCGCTTGTCCACCACGCTGGCGGCGGAGCAGGTTGCCGCCGGCTTCGATCAGCACTCGCGGTGACACGTCCTGCCAGATTTGCGGCAGGCTGCCGTCCCACCAGCCCTTGGCGGCGGCTTCGTTGAGGTAGGCGGAGAAAGGCCGCGGCATGGCGGGGTCGTGATTGTCGGGGTTATCCCAGCGCTCGCGGTAGCCGTACCGGTGGTACCAGAGGAAGACCGGCGCGACGGTGCGGCCCATGCCGCCGAGTTCACCGGCCATTTCGGCGGCGCGGTTCTGCAGCATCTCGGTGGTCATAGTCGGATCGGCGGCGCCCAGCAGACGGCGCATGCGGGTGAGATTAGCCAGGAAGCGCTGCGCCGCCTCTTGGCCGGCGGCGCCTTTCTGCGCCATGAAGGCCTGGCCGTCGAGGCCGATGACGGCCCACGAGCGCACGCCGGTGCCCTTCTTGCCCCAGTTGCCGGTGAGCGCCAGCAGCAACGCCATGGCGCGCTCCATCAGGTCGCCGTGGTACGACTTGCCCGAGTTGCAGCCGACGAAGATCTTGGTCTTGCGCGTGGCCACCTTGCGCGCCAGCGCACGGATGTTGTCGGGGTGAATCCCGCACAGCGTGCCGGCTCGCTCCGGCGTGTAGTGTTCGAGGTGGCGGACCAAGCGCGCGAATACGGGCTCGGCCTCGACCTCGCTGCCGTCGGCGAGGGTGACGGTGAAAGTACCCGAGAGCGCGGGGTCAACGCCGGTGGCCGCCAGCGTGCCGCGCGGCGCCGGTGTGAGTACGTTGGTGAGCGCGTCCCACCAGAAGAACTGGTCGTCGCGGTCATCGGGGCTGAGGTCGCTGCCGCGCAGAAAGCGGCCGGTGTCGCGCCGCACGAGCAGGGGCAAGTCGGTCTGCTCCTGCACGAACGCTCTGTTGAACAGCCCGGCGTCGATGATCACCTTGCACATGCCCAAGGCCAGGGCCGCGTCGGTGCCGATGCGAATGGGCTGGTGGTAGTCAGCGTGGATGGCCGACGGGCTGTAATCGGGCGCGATGGTGACGACTTCGCCGCCGTTGTAACGCGACTCGGCGAGGTAGTGGTACATGGTGATGTAGGTGTAGACCGGGTTGGCGTGCCAGATCAGCGTCAGCTCGGCGAGAAACCAGTCGTCCATCGACGCCACCGGATTGAACAGGCCCCAGGTGAGGTGGAAGCCGGGGCTGAAGTCGTGGAATTCCGCGCTGCCGTCGGTGATGACGGCGCCGAGGTAGTTGGCGAAGATGCGCGCAGGCGCCGCGCCCATCTCCGGCGTCATGGGCACGATGATCGACTCCGGCCCCTGCTCCTGAATCGCGTCGAGGATGGCGCCGGCGATGTCACCTAGGGCTTCGTCCCACGACACCGCTTTGAACTTGCCCTCGCCGCGCTCGCCGATGCGCTTGAGCGGCTGGGTTACGCGATCGGGTGCGCTCAGCAGCTGCGGCCAGCACGCGCCTTTTTGGCAGCCCATGGGATTCATGTCCGGAATGCCCGCTTCGATCTGGGGCAAGGAGCCGGCCGCCTCCTCGCGCACAATGCGGCCGTCCTTCACGTAGGCGTGTAGTGGGCAGCCCGAGGGGTAGCAGTCGACGTTGTGGCTGCTCCATGCCACCCGCTCCCAGCTCCACTTGCGGCGATACGCCTCAGCCCAGTCGCCGCGCAGCTTTTCCATAAACCATACTCCTTCACGCACCTTGATTCGGGCAGGACGCCGGCGGGATGACAGCGGCCGTATACAGGCCGCTGCTTACGCGAAAGCACCGCCTTCCGCTACGGCCTGTGGCGCGGCCGTAGACCGGGAGCGATGCGTCTGCGAGTGGTGGCGCTCATGCCACAGCTCTACCGGATGCGCCCGCATCGGCCGGCGCTTGCACCGGCCCGGCGGCCGAGTAGCCGAGCTTGGCCGCCAGGTTGAACACTACCCAGGCACCACAGCGACTGCAGTCAACGTCGTTGCCGTAGCAGCAGAAGGGGGTGACGAATTGATCGCCTTCCATCCACAGCGGCAGAACGTTGGCCTGAGATGGGCACGCGGAGGTGACCCGCTCGCAATGCGGCGGCAACATCAGCTCCAAGCTCCGCGCCGAGTTGCGGATGAAGCCGGGGTAGCACGTCTTCAGCCGCACGACTTCGCGTACGGCGGCCGCCCGCTCTTCGTTGGTTGCCCAAGCGTCTTCGCTGACGCCGCGAGCCGGCGGCACATAGAAGGAGAAGGTCATCCAACCGACGCGGGTAGGGCGCAGCGCGCGCACGAGTTCTTCGAGCCGGTGCTGGTTGCGTTTGGTCACCACGCACTGCACCTGCACCGGCGTGGCGAAATCGGCCGCCATGCGCTCGAAGGTGCGCAGCACCTTGGCGTACGTGCCGCGGCCACGGATGGCGTCGTTGATCTCCTGCGGGCCGTCGAGGCTGACGACGTAGAGTACGTCGGGGCCGAAATCGACCAGCGCCACCGTGCCGTTGGTGGTGATGGTGTTGCGTGCAAACAATTTCACCCCTTCGGCGAGCAGACGATGGCGCAGCAGCGGCTCGCCGCCCATCCAGAGCATCGAGACGATGCCATGACGATCGCGCAGCCCGGCCAGGGTTTCGAGCATGGCGTCATCGCCCATCTCATCGCGCACCGAGGCGGGCTCTTCGTTGGGGTTGCCGTCGCGGTAGATGAAGCAGTGCGCGCACGCGAGGTTGCAGCGGTTGGTGATGTTCACCATCGCCGCCGGATAGCGCGCGTCCTCGCGGTAGTGCCCAGTCAGCCTGGCGCGAATCATTACGCCAACCCGGCTACCCCAGCCGCAGCCCAAAGGCAACCGCGTATGAGGTATGGCGAGGTATGGCCAACGGCCGCGCCGCGACCACGATGCTCACCGCTCAGCCAGCCTTGTGCTGGACTACGCACCGCACCCTGCCCGCGGTTGAGCACGTAGGTGTAGACCTTATGCTCATGTCGCGATGGTCCCGGCTTGTGAGCCGTACCAAGATAGTGATCCAATTGAACTAGCGCCGGCCCTTGGCTACGGTTCGCGCCGGGAGGAGTTCTCGCATGGACCACGAACAATTTCGTGCCGAGACCAGCCACTGGCTGCGGGCCAATGCCCCGGAGTCGATGTTTGGTGCGCCTAAGTCAGTGGACGAAATCTGCTGGGGCGGCCGCAAGGCTAGCTACCCGCCCGACGTCAAGCGTTGGCTCGAGGTCATGGCCGAGCGCGGCTGGACGGCTCCGATGTGGCCCAAGCAGTACGGCGGCGGCGACCTCAGCCGCGAAGAGGCGAAAATCTTGGCTCAGGAAATGGCCAAGCTGCAGCTGCGCCCGCCATTGACCGGCTTCGGACTCTCAATGATCGGCCCACTGCTGCTGCAAGAGGGTAGTGAGGACTTGAAGCGCATCCACATCTCGCCGATCGTCCGCGGCGAGATTCGCTGGTGCCAAGGCTACTCCGAACCCGGTGCCGGCTCGGATCTCGCCAGCCTGCAAACCCGCGCCGAGATCGACGGCGACTACTTCGTCCTCAATGGCCAGAAGATTTGGACCTCTTACGCTGACAAGTCGGACTGGATGTTCATCCTCGTGCGCACCGACCCCAACGCCCGCAAGCAAGACGGCATCACCTTCCTGTTGCTGGATATGGGCAGCCCCGGCGTCTCGGTGAAGCCCATCCTGCTCATCAGCGGATCGTCGCCATTCTGCGAGACCTTCCTCGATAATGTCCGCGTGCCGCGCGCCAACGTGGTCGGCAAGGTCAACGGCGGCTGGGCCATGGCCAAGGCCCTGCTCGGCCATGAACGCACGATGATCGCCGATGTCTTCAAGGATCGCGTGCCCGGCAACCCGCTGGTCGACTTGGCGCGCAAGTACATCGGCGGTGACACCCACGTTGCCGACCCGATCGTGCGCGATCGCATCGCACAGGTGGAGATGGACCAACACTGCTTGGATCTGACGCTCGACCGCGCCCGCGACGGCGCCAAGGCCGGCCATAAGCCGGGCCCGGAGACCTCGATCTTCAAGTACTACGGCACCGAGACCAACATGCGCCGCCGAGAACTGATGGTCGATATCTTGGGCCCACAAGGCCTGGGCTGGGAGGGCGCCGGTTTCGACGACAAGGAACTGGCAATTACCCGCGACTGGCTGCGCTCACGCGGCAACTCGATCGAGGGCGGCACTTCCGAGATCCAACTCAACATTATCGCCAAGCGCGTGTTGGGTTTGCCGGACTGACCGATGCCAGCGCCCAGCGCACGGTAATCCGCAATTCGCAATCGGAGATCCGCAATCGGGAGATGTCATGGCCCTGGTCTTCACCGAAGAGCAAGAACTGCTGCGCCACAGTGCGCGCGAGTTCGTCACCAAACAGAAGCCGCTGCGGCGGCTGCGGGCGCTGCGCGACGGCAATGATCCGGTCGGCTTCTCGCGCCAGGTGTGGGGCGAGATGGCACAGCTGGGCTGGCTGGCGATTCCGTTCCCGGAGCAGTACGGCGGCGCCGCGCTCGGCTACATGGACCTGATCGTGTTGATGGAGGAGCTGGGGCGCGGCTTGTTACCCGAGCCGATGCTGTCCGCGGTGTTGCTGGGCGGCAACGCGATCGCGCGCGGTGGTTCGGGGACACAGAAGGAAACGCTGCTGCCGCCTCTGATTGAGGGCAAACTATTGGTGACCGTTGCGGTGCAGGAGCCCGGGAGCCGCTACGATCTCTGCCATGTTGCTACCCGTGCCGCTCGTGCCGGCGCCGGCTGGCAGTTGAGCGGCACCAAGGCGCTGGTGCCCGACGGCCATGTCGCCGACCGCATCATCATTCCGGCGCGCACCGCGGGTGAGGTCACTGAGCGTGCCGGTGTGACACTGTTCTTAGTGAGCCCACAAGCGGCGGGCGTCTCGGTTGTGCGGCAGTCAACCGTCGATGGTCGCAACGCGGCGCTCGTGCGATTGCAGAACGTCGCGGTTGGCGAAGATGACGTGATCGGCAGCATGGGCCAGGGGGCAGAGCTGCTGGCTGCGGTCGTGGATCGGGCCACCATTGGGGTTTGTGCCGAGATGCTCGGCAGCATGGCCGCGGCCTTCGAGATGACGCTGGACTATCTCAAAACCCGCACGCAATTCGGTGTGCTCATCGGCACCTTCCAGGCGCTCAAGCACCGCGCCGCCAAGATCTTTGTCGAGCTCGAACTGGCGCGCTCGGCGGTGATGGCGGCAGCGCAAGCGGCGGACGCGCAGCAGCCCCAGCTGCCGCGCCTGGTATCGCTCGCCAAGGCCCGCTGCGCCGATGCTTTCATCCTTACCGCCAACGAAGGCGTACAGATGCACGGCGGTATCGGCATGACCGACGAGCACGACATCGGCTTCTTCCTCAAGCGCGCCCGCGCCGCCGCCATGATCTTCGGCGACGCCGCTTTTCATCGCAACCGTTACGCGGCTACTGGCGGATACTAGGGCGAGGCGGAGCGGAGTAGTGACTTCGCACGGCCGCTATCCGCGGGGTCGGCGTGCTTCAGCGAACCCGGGCCGGTCATGTTGCTCGATCGCAGCGCTATTGCTCGCGTGCCACGTGTGATAGTGGTGACCGCATCCGCAAGAGGTTCTCGTTGTGAGTGGGCCGGCACGTCTCCCCTATTACACGTACTCAGATTATCGGTGCTTCGAGGAATCGACGGACGCCAAGCACGAATATGTGCACGGACAAATCCTGGCGATGGCCGGCGGCACTCCGGAACACGCAGCCCTAGCTACCGCCATAATCGGTCTCCTCGAACGGCGCCTGGCCGGTGGTCCGTGCTACCCGTTCTCGTCGGATCTTCGCGTGCGCGTGCGTGCGACCGGCCTCGCCACCTATCCCGACGTGACGGTCATCTGTGGCGATCTGGAGCGGGACGCGGAGGATCCAAATGCAGCGGTGAATCCGACGGTATTGGTAGAGGTACTGAGCCCCAGCACCGAGGAGTATGATCGCGGCGAGAAGGCAGCTCACTACCGAACGATCCCGTCATTGCGCGAGTATCTGCTGGTGTCGCATCGCGAGCGGCGCATCGAGCGCTGGTGGCGACACGGAACAGACGACTGGGAGCGCCAGAGCGCCGGCGGGGGCGAGGTCCTGCACCTATCCGCGCTCTGACCCTGCCCGACTTGTGGCCTCTGGACACGGAGGTTGGATTGCGGTAGACGTACATGCGTGACGGCGGTGGTGGAAGCGGCGGGGTTGGTTTTTC
>JACQVA010000117.1 GCA_016210005.1 Deltaproteobacteria bacterium
CCGGAGGTGAGAGCGGGGGGCGCTCCCGTCCTACGCTCAACGCTGCTGCGCCGTCGCTGTGAAGTCTACCGTTCCCCACTTCGCTCCTTGCCGGCCGCCATCCGGCGGTTGCTTACTACTCCATTTGTCGCCAAGGCGGCAATGGTGGAGCCGGGCGGCTGTGGTATGGGCTGGCGATAGACGCCGACGTCTTCCGCCAGCGACTTTGCCGCAGTTCTTGGGGTGCGCGACAAATTTGTGGGTAACGTGGTGCCGACCCTGATCCTGTTCGGTGTTATGGCCGTCATTCCCGCGAAAGCGGGAATCGTGCGCCTGCGAGCGTGCATGGACAGCGAGGCGAAAGTCCTCGTCAGGCATGTGCGATGGATGTGGGCCTTCCATGCCTGGATTCCGGCTTCCGCCGGAATGACGGGCGTTGCATACATCCCGGAATGCCGGAGTGAAGGCGAGCCCGTAGTGCAGATTCTTCGTCTGGAGGAACACGTTGGCATCGACTAGCTCAGCTAGGTACGTCATCAGATCGGCAAGTCGAGGTTCCGACCCAACTCCTGAAAGGTTTGGGCCTTCTTCACGCCGAGGAGACGGAACGCCTCGGTAAACGACGAGTGCCCTTCGAGTGTGTGGACCACCAAAGCTCGCGCGAAACGCTTGCTCACGCGAGCGCCCAGCGTGAGATAGAAGTTGCCGCCGCTACCCCTGGGGATCACGCGCAGGAGCTCAACTTCCGCCTCATAGGCATTCCACAACTGCTCGCGCGTGAGTGCGCCCGCGTCGTGCAGCCGACGCAGGATGACAAGCGTACTGACCTTGAAGCGCCGCGCCAGGCGGCCGACCTCGTCGGATATTGCGGCGGCCTGTCCGAGTTCGTCGCTCAGAACGCTGAGTGGGACCAGCAACTCGGCAGCCACTTCGTTACACCAGCGTTCGACTCTGTGCTCCGGAATCTGCAGCGCTTGCGCGTCCGAGACCGCCGACTGGCCGAGCCAGATATGCGCCAGTTCATGTGCGAGCGTGAACATCTGCGCCGCCCTTGGTGTCCGCGCCGTTGATGAACACCAGCGGCGCCAGGTCGTCCGCCATCGCGAAGCCGCGGAACTCCTCCGGATCGAGGTGCCGGCGGTTGTTGTTGAAGACCACGCCGCTGCACATCACGAGGACGCCCAGTGTATCCGCTTGCTCGATGAACCGACGCAGAGCATCGGACCAGGTCGGGATGCGGCCACGCTCCTCGATGTCGAATCCGAGCGCGTGCCGCATGGCGGTGGCGGTGGGAACGACATCGCTGGTTACAGAGGCGGAACCGACGAAGGACAGCTTCTCCTCGCCCGTAGACCGGACGAAGCCGCGGTACCATTCCTGACGCTGCTGGCAGATGTACACGGTGTCGAGCAGATTGGGGCTCGGGTGGCCGAGGTGCACGTTGGCCACGGTACGGAAGTCGGGGATCGGGACCGTCTCTGCCGGCGGCGCCTTGAGAAAGAGATAGCCGACCGGGGTGTAGGTGACCTTGGCGAAGGCTTCGAGCTGCTTCAGTGTTGGTCGGGCCTCACCGCATTCCCACGCATCGAGGCGCGGGAACCGCCGCGCCAGCGCAGCAACGCTGAATCCGGCGCGCTCCCGCGCCCAACGCAGCAGGTCCTTGTTCACCTCGACGCGGTTCACGCCAGTACTCTAGCCTTGTTGGGCTCGGGCACGGAAGCCTCGCGGTCGTGCACCGCCCCGCGAACGTCGATCTTCCCCGTCACCGCCGCGGTGATCAGCGCGGTGCGGTATTCCTGCAAGCGCTCGATGGCCTCTTCCACCTTGGCCACCATCCGGTCGATCTTCGCCGTCTCGCGGTCGAGATAGTCGGCGATGGTGCGTTGTTCGGCATATGGAGGGATGGGGATGCGCAAACTGGCGATCTGCTCGCAGGTCATCGCTCCTTTGGTGCTCCCGCCCCCGTCGCTCTCGTTTCGAAGGAACTGGTAGGCCCGGTCGAAAACGCGCCGCAGGTAGCGAACTTCACACCGAGCATCGCGTGGCTTTACAAAGGCCAGGTGCTGGTTGATCGTAGCCTCGATCTGGAGTGTCGTCGCCATGCCCCGCGTCTTGCCTTCGCCCGTGATGCCAATGAGGACAGCGGGCGGCGTGATCCGCGGAAGGTGACATTGGTGCAGAGCTGCCTCGGTGACGAGTTCCGTAGGTTCCGTCACCTCTTCCAGGTTAACCACTGAGCTGTTCAGCCACGGGTAGTCACCCTCCAACCAGAAGTCCGTATTCCCTCTACTTGGTGTTGAACCGTTGCCAACTCGAGCAACGAACTTGACGGGCTTCACGTCCCAATGCTCCGGCACGTCGCCGAGCCAGTCGATGCCCGAGGGCTTGAGCTTGGGGAGCGGGTCGAGGCCTGCCTTCGCGGCAGCTTCGGCGGGCAGGCCGCGGGTGACGGTCCGCGAGATGAGCGCGGTGCGCTTCTCCTTCAGCTTCTCGATCAACGCCCGCTTCTTCGCCACCAGCGTGTCGAGCTTCGCCGTCTCGCGATCGAGGAAGTCGGCGATGGCGCGTTGCTCGCGCGAAGGCGGAAGCAGGATGGGGAAGCGCGACAAGGTAAACGTCTCCAGCTTGCGAGTTCCATGCGCGGATTCGTCTGCGAGAGCCACCAACGCATTCGCGAATCCACGCAATGCCCAGAAGAGAAATCGTGGCTGGAGGACTTGGGCAACGACGAGCGCCTTCATGTCTTGATTGATCGTGACAGGACCACCAGTGAGCGCTACCGGGAAGGTATGTGCGAGGATCATTCCCCGAACGACGATCAGGACCGCATCCGGAGGAATCATGGAGAGCGGGCCGTTGCGGAGCGCCTCCGCCGAGACATGGTCCTCTGAGTCCTCAATCACCGGCCTCTTCATGTCCTTTGGAGAGAGCCAAGGTATGTCACCATCCCAGTACTCGGGCTTGCCCGTGTCTGGTGTCGCACCGCCTCGAAAGCGCGCGACGTATCCAAGTGGCTTCACCTCCCAATGACTCGGTACCTCACCGAGCCACCCAATGTGACTGGGTTTGTAGCCCGGGTATGCCGCGTACCTCACACCGCCACCTCTTTGAGCAGCGCGAGGATGTCGTTCTCAAGGCCCTTGATGTCCGCTTCGATCGCCTCCAGCGGGCGCGGGGGTTCGTAGCGATAGAAGTGGCGGTTGAGCGGGATCTCGTAGCCGACCTTGGTCTTGTCGTGGGCGATCCAGGCGTCGGGGACGTGCGGCAGGACTTCGCGCTGGAAGTAGGTCTCGATGCTCTCCTCGAGCGGCACGTTCTCGGTGTCGCGTAGCTCGGGGTCCGGCTCGGGCTCGCCGTCCTTATCGCGGCAGATCCCGGCGGTCTCGTCGCGCTCGCCGAGCGCGTTGAGCACCGCCTTCAGCTCCGCGGCGCTCAGACGCACGCCCAACTCGTCGGCGACGGATTTCAGGTCGGTCAAGAAAGACTCCCGATCACGATAGACGGTCGCTGGCTCGTCATTCCGGCGAACGCCGGAATCCAGTGCGGCTGCCACCCCGTCCCCACCTGGAGGCCGGCCCCGGATCGAGTCCGGGGCGGACCTTTCGCCGGCATGAGGTCCAGCGAACGATTTCAGGAGAGCGCGGATCGCTTCCTGCCGCTGCTTGCCGGCCTCGATCTCTTCAAGGCGCACCTTCTCGTTCTTCTTGTTGCTCGTGGCGAGGTTTCTGAACGCCGTCTCCTCCTCGATTCGCGCAATGCGCTCGGGCGTGACCTGGAAGTTGAGCCGCAGCGGGCGCTCGACGGTGATCTTGTGGAAGCCGAAATCGGCGTTGTCGAACACCTTGCTGACGACGAGCGTCTTCTCCCGACCGTCAACCGTGAGCGTGCGCGTTTCGCCGTCTTGGAAGTTGCCGAAGATGCGCGTCACGTCGGCGATCTGGTCGGGCTCGCGCCCGTCGTCGCTCGGGTCGCCGATCTTGTTGCGCTTGTTTCCCAAGCTCTTCTTCATCTTCACGAAGAACTGCCGCGCGTCGATGAGCTGGATCTTGCCCTTGCGCTCCGGCTCCTTGCGGTTGGTGAGCACCCAAATGTAGGTGGAGATGCCGGTGTTGTAGAAGAGTTGGTCGGGCAGTGCGACCACGGCCTCCAGCCAGTCGTTCTCGATGATCCACTGGCGGATGTTGCTTTCGCCGCTACCGGCGTCGCCGGTGAACAGCGGCGAGCCGTTGAAGACGATGGCGATGCGGCTGCCACCTCTCTTGGGCGGGCGCATTTTCGAGAGCATGTGCTGCAGGAAGAGCAGCGCGCCGTCGTTGATGCGCGGCGTGCCGGCGCCGAAGCGACCGTCGTAGCCGAGCGTGTCGCGTTCGTGCTCGATGAACTTCTGCTGCTGCTTCCACTCGACGCCAAACGGCGGGTTGGCCAGCATGTAGTCGAAGGTGATCTTCTTGCCCTCGGCGTCGCGATCGAAACCGTCCTTGGTGAAGCTGTCGTCGAGGACGATGTTGTCCGCCTCTTCGCCCTTGATGAGCATGTCGGACTTGCAGACGGCCCAAGACTCGTCGTTCCAGTCCTGACCGAACAGCAGCGGCTTGGCGTCGCTGTTCAGGGCGCGGATATATTTCTCCGCCTCGGAGAGCATGCCGCCGGTACCGCAGGCCGGGTCGTAGATCGTCTTCACGACGTGGCTGCGGCGCGGGTCCTTCTCCGGCGAGAGCAGCAGGTTGACCATCAGCCGGATCACCTCGCGCGGCGTGAAGTGCTCCCCGGCCTCCTCGTTCGCTTGCTCCGCGCCGATCCGGATCAGCTCTTCGAAGACGTATCCCATCTGCACGTTGTCGACGCGCGCGGGCGAGAGCTCGACCTTGGCGAACGCTTTGATGACCTCGTACAGCAGGTTCTTCTCGGCCATGCGGGCGATCTGCTCGCCGAACGCGAACCGATCCATGATCTCGCGCACGTTTTTGGAGAAGCCCTTGGCGATGTAGGCGTTGAGATTGGGCGCGAGTTGGTTGGGGTCGTCGAGCAGCCTGGCGAAGTCGAGCTTCGAGAGGTTGTAGAACGGGCGGCCGGTGATCTTCTCCAGCAGGCTGCGCACGACGCTCTCGGGCTTGTGTTTGATCGCCGCGTACTCCTTGAGCACTCGTTCCTTGGTCGGCGCCAGCACGCAATCGAAGCGCCGCAACACCGTGAGCGGCAGGATGACCTTGCGGTACTCGTTGCGCTTGTACGGCCCGCGCAGCAGGTTGCAGATGCTCCAGATGAAGTTGGCGACTTGCGAGTGGGTTTCAGGGCTCATCGTGTTCTCGCGCATGCGTCGAAGTGCAGGGTACGCTCGCTCATCGTTGCGTTACGCGGCGGTCGCGACGCAGTTGCTCAGTCGGGGGGAGGTCGACGCGCCACTTGCGCGAGTGGAACTTCCGGTCCATCGCCAGGCGCTTGCCATAGTTCAGCTCGTTCAGTGCGAGCCGCAGAATCGCCGCGGCTCGCAGCCTTTCGCCGGAGTACCGCAGCATTTCCCGCATCTCCCGATCTGAGATCTCGACGGCGACCTTCATAACCCTGCCGCCTGACTTACCCGAATGAAATTCCAGTTGCCCAGCGTCGGCCTACTCGTGGAGCCCTTGGACCCGGCGACAGCGCTGCCAATTCTGGAATACCCTGTTCCAGAATTGAGCGCTCGGTTTTCGTTGCCGGTTTGCCGTGCAGGGAAGTTCGCCTGCCTCACTGTATCGCAGGCGTAGATGGTGAAGAAGGCGGACACCACCGACATTTCCGAGCCGGCAGCGATGTGGCTCCTGAGAAAGTCGGCGACCAGGCCGCGGGCGCGGTTATCGCGGATGCCGGAGGTGAGAGCGGGGGGCGCTCCCGTCCCACGCGAGCGGGACGCTGCTGCGCCGTCGCTGTGAAGTCTACCGTTCCCCACTTCGCTCCTTGCCGGCCGCCATCCGGCGGTTGCTTACTACTCCATCTGTCGCCAACGCGGCAATGGTGGAGCCGGGCGGCTCTGGTATGGGCTGGCGATAGACCCTTTCGGCCATGGGCCTCGGCCTGACAGTACACAGTACTGTCAGACTGGTGAGGATTTGCCCGGTCGGCTGCACGTTACCCACAAACTTGTCGCACATCCCAGTTCTCGCTTGGTCTGCCGCCGCATTGACTCACGGTGCACCGATCCACTAGGGATGGATGTCCGGGGCCGCCGGAGGATGAGTGGCGGCCGCCAGTTACGGATGGACCGGCCGCAGTTGCGCATTCGATCAGCCTAGTGAAGTGTTTTTGAATCAGCGTTGCCACCCGATGGCGCTCCTTTCGCGTCTTGATCTTTGCGCGGCTGCGGTTGTTGCTACGATTGCCGCCTGTGCCTCGTCCCCGCCGCCGCAACCGCCCAGGCTCAGCTTCGCCGCCGCTAGCTACGACTTCGGCACCGTTGAACAGGGCGCGCCGATCGAGGCCGCCTTCGCCTTGCGCAATGCCGGCGGCTCCGAGTTGAGCGTCCACCACCTGAAGAGCGCGTGCGGGTGCGCGGCCACGCTGGCCGCCCGCACAGTGCCTGCCGGCGGTGGGGGCGTGATCAACGTCCGTTGCGACAGCGCGCGAGCGTCGGGAAGCATCAGCCGCACGGTGACGGTGTACAGCAATGATCCGGCGCAGCCCTTTGCCACGCTCACGCTGCGGGGGACGGTGGCGGCGGAGATCGCTGCCGATCCGCCGGCGCTGTACCTCGGAGCACTGCGGCGCGCCGAGCGCGGCCAGAACCAGGTGCGCATCGTCAGCCGCAGGCCGCTGCGGCTCAGCCTGCGACCCGATGCCGGCCCGGTGCTCGAAGCCAGCTTGGTCGATTCGCCCGCCGCACCGGCGGAGAAGACGCTGGCGTTGAGCGTGAAGGCGGATGCCCCGCTGGGGCGCTTCTCCACCGCCGTGGTGATCGCTACCGACAGCCCGCGCCATCCCACGCTCAACGTGCCCGTAACGGGTATGGTGGTGGCCGAGAAGGAATGACTTCGTGAACGACCTGATACGGAACAAACGCTTCGCCGTGGTTGGCTTCGGCCTCAACACCATGGACCACCTCTGCGTCGTCGGCCGCCACCCGCGCCTGGACTCAAAGCAGCGCATGGTCGCCTACGAGCGCCAAGCCGGCGGCCAAGTGCCGACGGCGCTGGTCGCGCTCCAGCGCTGGGGGCTGACGACGGCCTACGTTGGTTGTTTCGGCGACGACATAGACGGTACGGATTCGCGCCGCTCGCTGGCGGTTGAAGGGATCGACCTGAGCGGCTGCTCGCTGCGCACCGGGGTGGGGCATCACGTCTCGGTCATCCTGATCGACCAAGTATCGGGCGAGCGGGCGGTGGTCTGGCAACGGCCCGAGGCACTGGCGCTGCGGCCCGATGAGATCACGCGCAGCAGCTTGACCGGCGGACGGGTGTTGCTCATGGACGCCTATGACCTGCCGGCCACCTTGCAGGCGGCGCGCTGGGCGAAGCAAGACGGTGTCATCACGGTGTTGGACATCGACGGGCCCGGCCCGGGGGTGGACGATCTCCTGCGCTTGACCGACGTGCTGATCGCTTCGGCCGAGGTACTACCGAAGCTGACCGGTAAGAACGAGCTGCGGGCGGCGTTGCGCGCGGCGGCCACCATGGGGCCCTGGTTTGTCGGCGTCACGCTCGGAGCCGGGGGCGCGCTGGCGCTGGTGCGCGGCCAGCTGCACTACGTACCGTCGGTGCGCGTGGCGGTGGTTGACACCACCGGCGCGGGCGACATCTTTCATGCCGGCTGCATCTACGGGCTGCTGCAGGAGTGGCCGGCGCAGCAGACCCTGCGCTTTGCCGCCGCCGCTGCCGGGCTCAAGTGTGAGCGCCTCGGCGGCCGTCCGGGAATACCGAGCGTGGAGCGGGCGACGGCCCTGGCCGAATGAGCAAGCAGCGCTGGCGGCGCGCGCAACGGAAGGAGTCCTTGTGGAACAACAATATGACGTCATCGTGATCGGCGCCGGTATCGGCGGCGCCACCTGCGCGGCCCTGCTGGCGAAGCGTGGCCTCAAGACACTGCTGGTGGACAAGAACTCGATTCCCGGCGGCAAGGCCATCACCATGTCTAAGCAGGGTTTCCGCTACGAGTTCTGGCCGATTTGCGGCGGGCCGAGTTTGAACTCGCAGTTCGCAGCCGTGCTCCAGGAGTTGGGCTTGGCGGGCGAGGTGGAACTGCTGATGCCGCAGCAGGCCGCGATGTTGATGTACCGGCGCGCCGGCAGTGATCGCTACGAGGGCCGCGTCGGACCGGCCATCCCCGACCCCGAGGGCCCGCTCGGCATGCTCGAACTGCTGGCGCTGCAGGCGGAGTCTCTGCCCGAGGTGGCGCGATTGCTGAGTGATTTGGTGCAATTGACGAGCGAAGAAATCGCGCGGCTCGAGCACGTGACCTTCGCCGATTTTCTCGCCCGCTATCAGCTTCCGAAACCATTTGTGAGTTACATGGGGTTGTGGTCGAACATCGTTTTCGTCGTTCCGTTCGATCTGCTGGCCGCCTCCGAGGCGGTGAGAACCTTCCAGGATTTCGCCCAGGGCGGCGCCGCGCGCTACCACAGCGGCGGCTTCGGGCGTGTGGCGGAGGTCTGCTGCCAAGCCGTCGAGCGCTTCGGCGGAACGGTGCTGCTCAAGACCCGCGTCGACGGCATCCGCGTGGTTGACGGGGCCGTCGCCGGTATCGTCACCGACAAGGGCCGCTTCGATGCCCCGATCGTCGTGAGCAACGCCGGCATTCAACCCACCGTGCTACGGCTCGTCGGCGCGGAGCATTTCGACCGCAGTTATCTCAGCTACGTGCGCGGCCTGGTGCCGTCGTGGGGAATCATGGGGATTCGCTACTTCCTGAACAAGCCGTTCTTCGATTACCCGATGTATCTGGCGTTTTCGGACGACAGCTACCTCGACACCGCCCGCTTTCTGAAGATGAAGGCGGGCGCCGTGCCCGACGAGTTGGTGGTCTTCAACGTCGTGCCGGCCGTGTACGACCCCGCCCTGGCGCCGCCGGGCAAGCAGTGCGCACTGGTCGGTACTATCTGCTCGCCCGATCCTAACCTCAGCTACCAAGAGACGATGTGGGCCAAGCTCGACGCCATGGTCACGCGGTTGTGGCCGGGCTTGCAGGAATGCGTCGACCTCAAGGAACACTACAGCACCGGTCAGGTCTCGGCCCTAACGCGCGACGCGGTGCTACCCGGCCAGGGCGGTGAGTGCATCGGGCTGGCACAGATCGTCGGCCAGTGCGGCAAACAAAAGCCCTCGGCCCAGCCGCCGTTGCGGGGATTGTTCTTCGTCGGCTGCGATGCCGGTGGCTACGGCTGCGGCACGCACCAAGCGGCGGACTCGGGCGTCAACGTGGCCAATCTAGTGCAACGCGAACACCTCATCCGCGCCACGGCTTACTAGAGGCGCTGCGTCCAGCCCTGCGGTCAGCGCCCCCGAGCGCCGCCGCGCAGCGACTCCTGCGACCATGGGCTCGGCTCGAAAACTCCCTGCCCCTTTGGCAGGCCAATACAACGTGCATGCCTTGCGAACGGCACCCGATAATCCCACCGCAATGAAGGGATTGCTCGCAAGGGCGCCAGCACGGCCGTCGTTGACAAACCGCGTCATGGCGTGAAATGTGGTCCGGTAGACCTGCTCGCCATGGCGCACGCAATCGAACTCTCGTTCCGCAGTCGTAGCCGCAACCTCGACAGCTTGAGCCGCGAGACGGTCGATGTGCTGGTGATCGGCGGCGGTATCACCGGCGCCGGCATCGCCCGCGACGCCGCGCTGCGCGGCCTGTCGGTGGCGCTGGTCGAGCGGCGCGATTTCGGCTGCGGCACCAGTAGCCGCTCCTCGAAGCTGATCCACGGCGGCCTGCGGTACTTGCAGCAAGGGGACGTCGGGTTGGTGATGGAGGCCGCCAACGAACGCCGGGTGGTGCGCCGCCTGGCGCCCTATCTCGCGCGCCCGATGCACATGCTGGTGCCGGTCTACAGCCGTGGCGGCTACGCCAAGATCAACGTCGGCTTGCTCGCTTACGACCGCATGGCGGGGGTCAGCAAAGAAGAGCGCTACCGCATGTTGGATCGCGACGAAACCCTGGCCCATGAGCCGGCGTTGCGCGCGGACAAGCTGTACGGCGCCGGGTTGTACTATGAGTACGTGACCGATGACGCCCGCCTGGTCATCGCCACCATCAAGTCCGCCGCTGCCCTGGGGGCGATGGTCGCGAACTACGCCGAGGTGATCGGCTTTCTCACTCACGGTGAGCAAGTAACCGGGGTCACCGTGCGCGACGGACAGTCGGGCGCCGAGTTGGCGCTGCACGCGCGCGTGGTGGTCAACGCCGCCGGGCCGTGGGTCGATCACGTGCGGCTGCTTTACGGCCGTGGCGAGCAGCGCCGCCTGCACCTGACCAAGGGGATTCACGTGGTGGTGCCGCACGAGCGCTTGCCGGTGTCGCGTATCGTCGTGATGACAACTAGTGACAAACGCTCGGTCTTCGTCGTCCCGCGCGGGCCGACGGTGTACCTCGGCACTACCGACACCGACTACACCGGCCCGTTCGACAACCCCCAGGTCGGCCGCGACGACGTCCTTTATTTGCTGGAAGCCGCCAACGCGACCTTCACCATCGAGCCGCTGACCTTCGACGACGTCGTCGGGGCTTGGGCCGGGTTGCGGCCGCTGCTGCACGAAGAGGGCAAGAAGCCGAGCGAGATCTCGCGCAAGGACGAAATCATGGTGAGCCCGGGCGGGCTGATTTCGATCGCCGGCGGCAAGCTGACCACTTTCCGCAAGATGGCCGAGCGCATCGGGGCGATGGCCGAGGCCCGCCTGCGCGAGCAGGGCCGGCCGGCGCCGCTGCGCCGCGGCGAGAGCGAGCGCGAAATCATCTGCGGCGGCGACACCGGTGACGACGTGGCCGCCTATAGCGCGCGCTTGCAGAAGCGCTGGCCGGCGGTCGGGCCGGATATCGTCGAGCGTCTGGTCACCCTCTACGGCAGCGAGGGCGAACGCCTGGTCGAAGCGATGGGTGCCGATCCGGCGCTGCGCGAGCGCTGCGCCCCCTGCGCCGCCATCACTCGCGGCGAGGTCGACTACACCATCCGCACCGAAATGGTGCTGACATTGGAGGACTTCCTCGAACGGCGCAGCCGGGTGATGCTCTACGACATCGACAACGGCCTGAGCGCGGCAGCAAGAGTCGCCCAGTGCCTGGGGGCCGCGCTGGGCTGGAGTGATGCGCAAGCGGCCGAGGCGCTCGCCCACTACCAGGCGCATGTCCGTGAGGTAAAG
Source organism: Deltaproteobacteria bacterium (assembly GCA_016210005.1). Taxonomy (NCBI): domain Bacteria; kingdom Pseudomonadati; phylum Myxococcota; class Myxococcia; species Deltaproteobacteria bacterium. The sequence goes on from JACQVA010000117.1 coordinate 11,295, forward strand.
GCGTTTCAACCCGAAGCGATCGCGGCGCCGCCGCCCGCGGGGGCGGCGCATGGCTGACGCGCTGGCTGAACAGATCCGGGCCGAGCTCTCACAGCTACTGCCCGCGGCGGCGGTGCGCTGGGACGATGCGGCGCTGCGCGATCACTGCCACGACTACTGGATGATCGCCCAGCTGCGCTTGCTGCGCGGCACCCTGCCCGTGCGCGCGGTTTGTGTAGTCAGCCCGGCCAATACGCAGCAGGTGTCGCAGGTGCTGGCCTACGCCGACCAGCGGCGCATTGCGGTGGTGCCGTTCGGTGCCGGCTCCGGCGTGTGCGGGGGCATCGAGCCGCCGGACGGGGCGATCGTCGTCGATCTGCGCGCCATGAATCAACTGCTCGAACTCAACGAGACCGCCCTGCTGGCGCGGGTACAACCCGGGATGATGGGCAACGCCTTCGAGGCCGCGCTCAACGCGCGCGGTTACTCGATGGGGCACTTCCCGCAGTCGATCGATCTCTCCACCGTCGGCGGCTGGGCGGCCACGCGTGCCGCCGGTCAGTTCTCGACGCGCTACGGCTCGATCGAAGACATGGTGCTGGCGCTCGAAGCGGTGTTGCCCGGCGGGCGCGTGGTGCGCACGCGGGTGGGGCCGCGCAGCGCGACCGGGCCCGACCTGCGCCAGCTCTTTCTCGGTTCTGAAGGAACACTGGGTGTGTTCACCGAGTTGACCTTGCGGATCTTTCCGCTGCCTGCAAGCCGCGCGTTGCGCAGTTACAGCTTCCCCGATTTCGATGCCGGACTGGAAGCCATCCGCGCCATCGTACGCGCCGGCTGGCGGCCGCCGGTGCTGCGCTTGTACGACGGCATCGAGACCGCGCGGCACTTCACCGCCGCCAGCACCGGAGATAACTGCATGCTGCTGGTGGTCTCAGAAGGCCCGGCGGCATTGACCGCTGCCGAGATCGAGGGCTGCCATCAGGCTTGCCTAGCCCACGGCGGCAGCGCCGCGGGTGAAAGTAACGTCGCGCACTGGCTCGAGACCCGCAACCAAGTGCCCGGCTTCGAGCCTTTCCTAAAGAAGGACATTGTGCTCGACACCATCGAAGTCGCCACCACCTGGGATCGCATCCACGACCTCTTCCGCGAGGTGATCGCGGCGCTCAACACCGTGCCGGGCATCATCGTAGCCTCGGGCCACAGCTCGCACAGCTACGCCCAAGGAACGAACATCTATTTCACCTTTGCCGCGCGCTCCGATGACCCGGCGCAGGCGGAATCCACCTACTTCGCTTGCTGGGCAAAGACGATGGCGGCCACGCTGCGCGTCGGCGGCACCATCTCCCATCATCACGGCATCGGCCGATTGCGCACGCGTTGGATGGCCGACGAAGTCGGAGCCACCGGCGTCGACTTGCTGCGCGCGCTCAAACAGGCGCTCGACCCCAACGGCATCATGAACCCTGGAGCGCTGTTACCCTGAGCCGTGATTGCGGGGTGACACTGCTCGAGGGCCAAGGCCCACCCCAACAGCGTACGCTCGCTACCGTCACGATGCCGCGGCGATCCCGCGGATAGCGCATCTGACTGGTCAGGCGAGTCACAGCGTCAATTCCCCGGGAACCCCCCCAAACAGTCAGCTTCCTGACACCGCCGCACCGGACTGAACCCGCTGGTGCCGGACCCACGGCCGCGTTGGGCTATCCGGCATAGCGGTTGCTCCCTGTGAAGAAAGATAATGCGCTCACGCGCCGCGGGCTGCGACCCCGCCGCGCGAATACCTGAGAGCGCCACAAAGGCCGTTTCCCGTGCACGGCGGGGACGGCCTTTGTGTTTTTTGGGAGCAGACGATGAGCCGGACACGTCTAGTGCAAACAGCGATGATGCTCTTAGGGCTGGTCGCGACTGTGGTTGTCCCGTCTCTCGCTGCGGCGGCAACTTACTACGTTGCTACCACCGGCTCGAACAACGCTCCGGGCACCAAGACACAACCTTGGCGTAGTATCGCTTTTGCCGCCGGCAAGGCCGTTGCCGGCGATACGGTGGTGGTTACCGCTGGCATCTATCGCGAAGGGGTGGCCGTGAAGCGCTCGGGGAGTGCCGCCAGACCGATTACCCTTCGTGGGTTGTCGGGCGCCGTGCTCGAAAGCCCCGACCCCAACAAGAGCTGGTCCGCTTTCGACGTGGCCGCGCGCGTCGCCTACGTTCGCCTGCAGGGCTTCGAGGCCCGTGGCGGATTCGCTGAAACGGTCTACCTGCGTCCGGGCGCGCATGACATCGAACTGGCCGGGCTGAACCTGCACGACAACCGCACCGGGATCTGGGTGGCGGGCGCCTCCCGCATCATCATTCGGGACAGCGTCCTGCGCAACAACTACCGCACCGGCGTGCGCATCTTCGCCGGGGCACGCGACGTTCAGATCATCAACACCCGCAGCGAGGGCAACGATGACGGCGCCGGCTGTGACGGCGATTCCGACGGCTTTAACGCCGACAGCGATTGCAGCAACATCCTGTTCGACAGCGTCATCGCTGCCGGCAACTCCGAGGACGGCTTCGACCTTCAGGCCAGCAATGTCACCCTGCTGCGCGTCACCAGCCAGCGTAACCAGTGCTCGGGCATGAAGCTAAACGGGAACGCCTACGTTGAGAACGCGCTGGTTGAGGGTAACCGCACCGGGATCAACAGCACCGGTCCGGCGGGGGCGCAAGCCACGATCGTTTTCAGCTCGCTGCTCAACAACGACTTGGGGCTGCGCGCCCTCGGAGCCGATTTCACCCTAGCTCTCACCGACAGTGTGGTGAGCGGTCCGGGCAAGGCCTTGGATTACGCCACCGACATCACCCTGATCGAGGCCCGCAATGTCTTTGCCCGTCCCGAATTACGCGAGCGCCTGATCGTACAGGAGGCCGCCGCAGGACAGGTGCTGTTCTCCGGCAACGACATCAACGCCGGCAAGTGGGCGCGGGCCAGTGGGCAGGGCGCCGGCAGCGTAGCCCGCGATCCCGGGCTCGACAGCCGCACCTATGTGCCCAAGTCCGGTAGCCCCGCCATTGACAAGGCCGGCGTCAATGGGGCGGTAACGCGCGACCATGACGGCAACCCACGGCCAGCTGGCGCCGCTCCCGACTGCGGCGCCTTCGAGCGCCAGACCGCTACCGCGCAGCTGCAGCTACGTCGAGCGCTGGTGCGCTCGGACGAGAGCGGTAGCGGCCGCGCCCGATTTAGTGCCGACCTGCGCTTGCCCGGCGGCGCCGGCTTCGATCCGCGCACCGATGCACTTAGCGTAGTGCTCAGCGGCGCTCGTGGCCCGCTCGGTTCCCTCGAACTTGCCGCCGGTGCTCTGCGCGCCAGCGACGGCGGGGTCTACCGCGCCGCGGTGCGCGACCGCGACGGGGCAGTGCTGCACTTGGCGCTCACCGAGCGAGCAGGGGGCTACGCCGTCTCCCTGCGCGGTCATAACGTCGAGACCTGGCGTGCGCCCGACGGCGAAGTGACCTTAGACGTGACCGCCGGCAGCCAGCGCGCTTGCGCCACCACCGCCTTGCGCGGCGCCAGCGGGCAGTTCGCCTTGCCGTAAGCCGCGCCCAGGCCGGCTCGACGAAGACCATCTCCAAGCCCCGCCGGCAACCGCCGCGCGCCGGTCGCGGGGGGTGCGCGACAAATTTGTGGGTAACGTGGTTCGGTGTTATGGCCGTCATTCCCGCGAAAGCGGGAATCCAGTTTGGCGTTTGGCGCTATGGACAAGCAGTTCTGCTGGAAGATGACAGATTGCGTCCCTTTCGGCCATGAGCCTCGGCCTGACAGTACACATTACTGTCAGTCTGGTGAGGATTTGCCCGCTCGGCTGCACCTTACCCACAAATTTGTCGCACACCCCCGCCGCCGGTCGCGGGCAACAGCAGTGCGCAATTTGCCAGGCCATGTTCACTCTGGTAGGTATCGGCCAGCGCGGTGAAAGCGCCGCCCCTGTGGCGAGGATGCTTCTCGCCTCGCTGATCCAGAAAGGAGACGTCTCATGGCAGGCGGAAAAACGTTCAAGCGTGATCAGAAGCGCCGCAAAGAGATGGCCCGTAAGCTCAAGCAGGAAGAGAAGATGCGCAAGAAGGCCGAGCGGCGCGAGGCCAAGAAGGACGGCACCCCGGGCGAGGAGGAGCCGGCCGATTTCGAATCGGGAACCGGCACCGGCCAACCCTTCTAGCTAGCTCCCTCGGCGGCCTGCGCTTGGTGGCCAGTCCCTCGGTAACGAACCGCGCATCACTCGCGGCATAACGGCTGATCGGCTGTTGATTACTCGCTCAGCTTGGTCAAATGCTCGGGCGTAAACCACGAATCGGCGAAGTCGCGGACGAAGGTCTCCCGGGTGTAGCGACCGGTGGGCGTGCCGCGGTTTTCCCGCTCATTAACCCCCGTCACTAGCAGCGGCGTCGGTGCGGCGAACTGCCCGTCGGCAGTGCGTCCCCAGGCGGTGCCGCAAAAATTGGTTTGGAACTGATCGCCGGCCTTCGAATACCCGATCTTGTAGTACGCATGGTAGAGCTCGCGATCGATGTAAAGCACCACCCTGCCAAGGTCATAGTACGGATCGCGCGGCGTACCCTCCACGATCCAGACCGGCCGGCGTACAAAGACATTGTCGAGCGCGAGCCACGCTGCGCCGGCGGCACCAACCACCTCATAGACCGCGCGGTTGTAAGGCAGCTTCATGGTCCAGCGCTGGCCCTCGGCTGGTGTCAGCTCGCGCGCGTACGGCGAATCGCTGCCCAGCGGCCCGATCACTTCGCCGCTACCGGCCAGCTTCCAGTCAAAGTACTCCACCTTGCCGTCGTAGCAGTCGGCATCGTCGCCGTGGACTTCGAATCCGGGGATGCGCTCGCCGCGGGTGGCCGTGCGCACCCGCCGCACCCGACGGATCGAAGGCAGGAAGGCCCAGACGTGATCCCAGGTACTCCAGTCGTTGAAGCGCCAGGTGAGCACGCCGACGCCCTCAACGTCCTTCGGCGCCACCGCGGCCGCCAACTGGCGCGACTCGGTGTTGTCGGGCAACGCCGCCGCCGGCGCGCTGGTGGTGCCGACGTAGAACTTATGCGACAGAAAGATTTGCACCGAGCGCAACACTTCGCCGTCACGGGTGACATCGACGAGCGAGAAGTAGTGCACCGCCCCGTCGCCCTGGAGCTGGCGCAGCCGGTAGTTGTGGAGGATCTTGGGCCCGGCGAGCGGGTCCGCAGGCTCGATGGCCGGGAACGGCAGGCCGAAGAGCACCGCCGGCCGACGGCTGCCCCCTTTCTCCTTCAGCCCCCCGGTGGCGGCGTCGATGTCGTACTTCCCCGCGTTGGCCGCGCTCGCCCGCCAGAAACGCTCGCTGTAGTTGCGGCGGAATGCCGGCCCATCAACCGGTACGACTCGGAAGTGGTATTCGCCCACTTTCAACCGGCGATACACCGGTTCGGGCAACAGGTTCTTGTAGGCGTCGGCGTTCTCCTTTGTCAGCATCAAGATGCCGGCGGTCTTGGCCTCTGGGCGCGGCGGCGCGCCGGCACCCACGGGTCGCGCCAGCAGCAGGGCCGGCAACAGGGCGGCCAAGGGCAACCACGTCTTAGGGGCACCGAGGTTAGTCATGGCCTTGCTTGCACACGCGGCCCACGACTATAGTTTCGGCACTCGCAAGCCAAGGGGGAAACACATGTCTGGGGGCCGATTCAAGCTAGTTCTCGTAGCCGCACTTAGCGCCCTGTTCGCGGGGCCGAGCGGTTGCGTCTTCGTCAGCGGCAGCATCAACCCGTTTGCGCGCGGCACCGAGCCGCTGGAAGAACACACGGTGGCGGGCGAGGGGCGAGACAAGATCCTCTTGCTCGACATCTCGCAGGTGATCAGTGACGAGGAGCAGCAGACGGCCTTCGGGTTCAAGCGGCGCGAGAGCACCGTGGCGCGCGTGGAGGAGGAGCTGCGCCACGCCGCCGGTGACGATCGCGTCAAAGCCGTCATCCTGCGCATCAACAGCCCGGGCGGTACGGTCACGGCAAGTGACGTAGTCTACCACCGGCTGATGAGCTTCAAGGCCGACCGCGGTCTCCCGCTGGTGGCCCAAATGATGGACGTGGCGACTTCGGGCGGATACTACGTCGCCCTGGCGGCCGACGAAATCGTTGCTAGTCCCACCACCGTCACCGGCAGCATCGGCGTGGTGCTCTACGGCTTCAATCTCGAAGGCTTGCTGGCCAAGGTCGGGGTCACGAACCAAACCATCAAGTCGGGTACGCACAAGGACATCGGCTCGCCGCTGCGCCGGATGACGGCCGAGGAGTCGGCGATCATGCAGAGCGTGCTGGACGAGATGCAGTCGCGCTTCGTCGGCCTGGTGCGCCAGCGGCGGCCGCGCTTTGATGGCGCGGCTGCCGCCCTCGACGGCCGCATCCTCACCGCCGGGCAGGCGCTGGAGGCGAAGTTGGTCGACCGTATCGGCTACCTCGACGATGCCGTCACGGCGGCGCGCACGCGCGCACAATTGGGACAAGCTCGCGTGGTGATGTATCGGCGCCCGGGCGAATACGCGCACAACATATACTCCCGTGCCGCGGTCGCGGGCGGGGGCGTGCAGTTCAACCTACTGCACCTCGAAACCGGTGGCCTGCTCTCCGGCGGCCCGCGCTTCATGTACCTCTGGCTGCCCTTTGGCGAGTAGCCGGGTGGCCCGCCGCTCTACGCCCAGTGCCGGCGGCGGCCCCGCCCGGTTTACGCGCCTGGCGTGGATGGTGTTCATCGCCAGCAGCGCGCTCTATTTCCTATCCGCCAACGAGGCCGACAACGATCTTTGGGGCCATCTCCGTTTTGGCCAGGCAATAATCGCTGCCGCTGGGGTGCTCCGTCATGACCCCTACTCCTACACCGTGCCCGGGGCGCCGTGGATGAATCACGAATGGCTGAGCCAGGTGCTGTTTGCCGGTGTCTACGCGGCCGCCGGTGACACCGGGCTGTGGTGCTTGAAGCTCGCCGTCGGCCTGGCCACGCTGGCGTTGCTGTTGGTGCGGGTGCGGCGGGAGCGCGTCGAGTCGCCTTGGGTGTGGGGTCCGGTGGCGCTGTTGGTGATTGCGGTGCTGGCGCGAGGGCTGGCGATGCGGCCACAGATCTTCACCTACCTTGGCTTGGCCGTGCTGTTGGCCGGGTGCGATCGGCGCGCGCGCCCGCGGGGGGAGTTGCTGTGGCTACCGCTGTTGTTCGTGCTGTGGGCGAACCTTCATGGCGGTTTCATCCTTGGGCTGGTGGTGCTGGCGCTGGTGGCCGCCGCTGCGGCCGTGGTCGGTCCCGCCGCTGAACCGGCGCGGGCGCTGGCCGCCCTGCTCCTGGCCACGGCGGCCACGGTGGTCAATCCGTACGGCTGGCGGCTGCTGGCGTACATCGCCGGGGAACTCACCGTCGAGCATCCGATCACTGAGTGGCAGCCGGCTACTGCGGGTGACGCTTCGCAGACGACGTTCTTCGTGCTGCTGGCGCTGTTTGTGCTGACGCTGCCGTGGGCACGCTGGCGCGCGCGGCCGTGGGAGATAGCGTTGGCGATTGGCTGCGCGGTCATGGCGCTGCGCCATCAGCGGCACACCCCGGTCTTTGCGCTCACCGCCGCCGTGGCCGTCACCGCGCAGTTGGCAGCCGCCGTACGGCGTCGGCCGTGGCGGGTGCCGGCGCTGAGCGCGGCCGCGCAGCGGGCGCTGGCTGCCGGGTTGATTGCCATTGCGCTGGCGCAAGTGGCGCTACAGACGAAGCGGCTGGTGGCAGATCGCTTTCACGTCGTCTTCGATCCCCGCGACTATCCGACCGAGGCCGTGCGCGCCCTGGCTGCCAGCGGGGTGCAACTGAATCTCGCCGTGCCGCTTGATTGGGGTGAGTACGTGCTCTGGCACCTGGCGCCGCGGGTCAAGGTATCGCTTGACGGCCGCTTCGCTACTCTGTTTCCGCCGGCGGTGGTGCGTGACAACTTCGCGTTCTTCGCCGGCGGCGCCGGCTGGCAGCGGCTCATCACCGCCTACCCGACCGATGCTGCGCTGGTGCCCCGTGCGATGCCGTGCCCCATCCGCCAGCATCCCGGTTGGCTGCGCGTGTACGGCGATGGGGTTGCGGAGATTTTCGCGCGGGCAGATCGCGCGCCGGCCCTCCACCTCGACGCCGTGCCAGCTGCACCGCCGCCCGGGCACTTTCCCTAGAGGCTCTTGCGCCAGTCTGCCGGCCGCTCTCGGCTCAGTGCGCGGGCGGGTCGTGCTCCAGCCAGGCGAGGGGATTGGCCGGGCCGCGGCCGTGGCCGACGGCCAGGCCGCCGCGGATGGCGGCGGTGATGAAGCGCTTGGCGATCTCGACGGCGTCGTCCAGCGTGTGGCCGAGGGCGAGGTTGGCAGCAATGGCCGCGGAGAGCTGGCAGCCGGTGCCGTGGGTGTGTGGGGTGGCCAGGCGCGGGGCGTGCAGCTCGCGCACGCGCTTGCCGTCGTCGAAGATGTCGATCACGACGTCCGCTCGCGCCGCGTCGCCGGCGAGATGACCACCCTTGACCAGCACCGCGCGGGCGCCGCGAGCGATCAGTGCAGCTGCGGCCGCACGCATCTCGTCGATGGTGGTTACCGGCAACCCCGTCAGCGCAGCCGCCTCGATCGTGTTGGGAGTGACCACGCGCGCCAAGGGGATGAGCTGCGCCAGCAGCAGCTCGCGGGCATCGTCCGCCAGCAGGGCGGCGCCGGTATGCGCGCTCATCACCGGATCAACCACCAGCTGCTCGATGCGCCACTGGCGCACCGCGGCGGCGACCGCTGCGATGATCGCAGCGTCGGCGAGCATGCCGGTCTTGGCCGCGTTGACGCCGATGTCCGAGACCACGGCCTCGATCTGCTGGCGCACAAACGCCGCCGGCACCGCATGGACGCCGCTAACCCCGATGGTGTTCTGCGCCGTCAGCGCGGTGATGGCGCTGGTGCCGTAGACGCCGAAGACGGCGAAGGTCTTCAGGTCGGCCTGAATGCCGGCCCCGCCGCCGCTATCCGAGCCGGCAATGGTCAGTGCCCGTGTGATCATGGCCGCGCTGGCGCACCGCGCGCGCCTAGGCCGCCCCCAGCAGCACGCTTCCGAGCATCACTACCGTCAGCACGATCATGATCAGCGAGGTGCCCCATGCAATCACGTTGAACAGGCGCGAGTTGACTTGGTCGGCCATGAGGTCGCGGCGATTGACCAGCAGCAGGATGAAGATGAGGACGAACGGCAGCAGCATGCCGTTGAGCACCTGGGAGAGATACATCACCGCCAGCAAGGGAAAGTGCGGCATCAGAATGAAGGCGCCGCCGAGCACGATCAGCGCGGTATAGAGGCCGAAGAACTGCGGCGCCTCGCGGAACTTGCGGTCGATGCCGGTCTCCCAGCCCATGCCTTCGCATACATAATACGCCGTCGATAGCGGCAACACCGAGGCCGCGAACAGGGAGGCATTGAACAGCCCCAAGGCGAACAGCCCGGCGCAGTAGGCGCCGGCCAGCGGCTTGAGCGCGAGCGCGGCATCCTGCGCGGTTTCGATGGCGATGCCTCGGTGATGCAAGGTCGCCGCGCACGCCAGCATTATGAACATCGCCACCACTACCGCCACCACCGAGCCCACGATCACGTCGTAGCGCGCGTAACGGTAATCAGCCGGCCGCACGCCCTTCTCCACCACCGCCGACTGCAAGTAGAACTGCATCCAGGGGGCGATCGTCGTCCCCACCAAGCCGACCAGCATCACCAGGTACTCGCTGCGCCAGTGGAACTCGGGCACGACCAGGTGGACCAGCACTCCGCCCCACGATGGCTGCGCCAATACGCCCGAAATCAGATAGGCGACGTAGAACAGGCACGCTACCAAGAACACATTCTCGACCCGCCGGTACGTGCCGTAGACGATCAGCCACCACACGAAGAGCGCCGCTGCCGGAATCGACACGTACTTGCTGATACCGAAAATCTCCAGCGCGGCGGCCACCCCGGCAAACTCGGCAACGGTGTTGGCCAGATTGGCGATCAGCAGAGCGGCCATGATGTAGAACGTCGGCTTGACGCCGTACTGCTCGCGGATCAAGTCAGCGAGCCCCTTGCCGGTCACCACCCCCATGCGGGCGCACATCTCCTGGATAACGATCAGCGCGACGGTGATGGGGATGAGCGTCCACAACAAGCCGTAGCCGAACTGGGCGCCGGCCAGCGAGTAGGTGGTGATGCCGCCGGCGTCGTTGTCGACGTTGGAGGTGATGATCCCCGGTCCGATGACCGCAAGCACCAGGGCGATGCGGGCCGGCAGCCGCGGGCGGCGCCGCCACAACCGCCTCAGCGCCCCAGCTTGCGCGTCCATGCTTGCTTCGCGATGTGGCTGACCACGTCATCCACCGTGATCATGCCGACGAGCACGTCGCCGTCATCGACCACGGGCAAGGCCATCAGGTCGTACTTCTCGACAATTTCGGCGACGGTGTCGCGGCTGTCGGTGTGGTGCACACGGGCGGGGTTGGCGATCATGATGTCGCGCAAGTGCGCGCTCGGCTCGGCCAGGATCAGGTGGCGCAGATTGAGGACCCCGACCAGGCCGCCCTCGCCGTCGACCACGAAGAGATAATAGATCGCCTCGACATCGGGTGCGATCTGGCGCAGGCGCTCGAAGGTGTCGGCGACGCTGAGGTCCACCGGCAGGGCGACGAACTCCGGTGTCATCATGCCACCGGCGGTGTCGGGCGCATAAGTGAGCAGTTCGCGCACCTCCTCGGCCTCTTCCCGCTCCATCTCCTTGAGCAGGGCGGTGGTCTTCTCCTCGGGCAACTCGCCGAGCAGGTCGGCGGCCTCGTCCGGCGGCATTTCCTCGAGGATATCGGCCGCGCGCGCGGGCGGCACGGTCTCGATCAGCTGGGTCTGGATGCGCAGGTCTTCCACCTCGGCGAGCGCGTCGGCCGCGGTCTCCGGATCGAGGGATTGGAACATCGACACCCGCTCGTGGCCGTCGAGCTCGGTGAGAATCTCGGCGATGTCGGCCGGATGCAGCTCCGAGAGCTGGCGCTGCAACACGCTCAGGCGCAGGCTAGCGGCCTTGGGTTCGAGCGAGACCGGCTGTACATACTGCCAGCGGATCAGCCGCTCGTCCTTCAGGTAATGGGCGTGCGGGGCCACCCGGCGCACCAAGGCGTCGAGCGCCTGCTCCCATCCCATGCGGCGCACCAGGCCGCGGGTGCCGACATCAACATGCGCCAGCCGCAGCTCCAGACGCCCGAGCTTGAGAAAGTGCACGTCATTGACCCGCACCACCTTTGCCCCGCTCATGTCGACGATCTGTTTGTCGAGCAGGAACTCGCGGACCAGCACCTCGCCATTGGCCTCGGTTTTCGACGGCGTCAGCGACTGGATCCCGACCGACAGCCGGATCACCGGCCCCTCGATCTCGGCCACGTCGGCCCAACGGCCGGTGAGCGGAAAGGGCTCCCAGCGCCCGCGCTGGACCACGAAGCCGACCACCGGTGGAAACATCTCGCCCACGGACACCGCGACGTCGCTCAGCTGACCCACCAGCAGGCCGTGGGCGTCGTGCACCGCTTTTCCCAGCAGCAGCGACAGGTACAAGAAACCGATTTCCGGCTCCGTGCCCGGCCGCGGCATGGCTTCGGTCTGCGCCAGCGGTTCCATGATCAACCCTCGGGGCGGGTGGCCGAGGGCAGCCCGCCCCGGCGGTGGACCCAGCCCCGGCGTTGGACAATGAGGCTGAGCTGCTGCGCTCGCATGCCGCTGCAGGTAACGCCTGAGGTCGAATTCGAGTTGCTGGTAGCGATCGCCATACCGAGTTCCCGCGTTCTTCGCGCCGGAACCCGAGCAGGCCTAGGCGAGAAGAATCAACGTTTGTGTCCGCTGCGGCTCAAACCGCCAACTGCCGTCTGGATCCATCTCCTGCGTTCTTGTAGCGAACTTCGCCGGAAGTCTCCAGCGTATTCTGCGGCCTTTACTCGGGAGCTGAGCCACAGCCCGGGGGCCCCAGCGTTCGCGCGCTCCCGGGCGGTCGGCTCCCGCACGGCGCGGCTATGCGCGCTTTACAGCTACGGCTTTGATTTCGATCAGCATCGCCGGAATCGCCAGGCTGGTGACGCCGACGGCGGTCCAAGCTGGGCAGTGGTTAGGGAAGGCTGCCTTTGCGGCTTCCACGACGCCTTCCATCTGAGTCATGTCGGTATGGAACGAGCTGATCTCGACCACGTCGTCCATTGAGGCGCCGGCTTCCTGCAGCACCCGCCCGATGTTTTTGAACGCCTGGCGGGCTTGCGTGCCGGCGTTGTCGGCGATCTGGAAGCTCTCATCAAACCCGCCCTGGCCCGAGAGGTAGATGGTGTTGCCCACCTGCACGCCCTGCGAGAAGTGGTACTGGTCGCGCATGATCTCGGTGCCTGCGGGCACCAGGAACTTCCGATCGCTCATGAATCGTTCCTCCCGTCGTTCAATCGTTCAGTTGTGGTGCGAAGCGGCTCCGGCTTCAGACTTTTTCCGAGCAGCACAATCGCACCAGTTCGCGGATACCGGAGGAGCTGGCGTCCTCCAGATGATGCACCAGGTCGATGGCCTTCTCCATCTTCTCTTTGCGCAGGGTGTAGCGGGTCTCGCGCCGGAACTTGTCTTCGACCGCCTTGCGGCGCTCATCGTAGGTGCGGCCGGCGCCGCCCAGCGGTACTTCCTGCTCGGCCTCGAAGTTGCGGCCATCTTCCATCTCGATACGCACGCGGGAGCCGAACGACATGCGGAAGTTGTTGAGATCCGCGCTGGCGAGGTCGAGCTCATAGCGGTCGCCTTCGGGGGTAGAGATCAGCTGCAACAGCGAGCGCTCCCGCATCCGCTGTGACATCACTTCATCTTGCGTGAGGTGCACTTTAGCGGCCAGCTCCCAGGTGGCGGGGTCCTTGATGCGGTCGCGGGTGAACTGGCGCGGGCCGAGGTCGCGGTCCATCAGCGCCACCGCCGCGTTGTAGCCGACGGAGAAGTTGAGTGTGATCGGTGAAGTTCCCGGCCCGCGCACGTAAGCGGCCGAGAGCGCCTCCATGCCGAGGGTGAGCGGGCTGGCGGCAATGTGGATGGCGCGCACCTTGCGGGCATCGATCGAGTGCTGGCGCGCCAAGGCCAGGATGCAGTCGATGATGGTGTCGATGTAGGCGCATCCCGGATACACCTTGTAGCAAAGCGTGTCCGTCAACCACACCCGGCCCAGACCTTCGTAGGCGCCCATCAGCGGCGTGGGCGAGAACTGCTGCACGAACCCCTGCGGATGTTCGAGGATATCGGGACAGCCGCGCAGGCCGTTGGCGGCCAACTCGGCCGCCTGCACCCCGAGCGGGGCGGTCATCGACGCCATCAGCGTCTTCGCCTCGGAGCCGAAGAAGCCCGGGAACAGGCCATAGTTCGGCTGTAGCATGGCGATGCCGATCGCGGACTGAATTTGTTCCTGCTCCAGACCCATCAGCTTGCTGGTAACCACGGCGCTGCCGATCAGATGGATGAAGCTCCACAGCTGCCCGTTGAGCGGGCCGAGCAAGACCGAGGCGCCGACGCGGCCCTCGACCTCGTTGGCCAGGGTCTGGGCCAGCATGAAGTCCTTGCCGCTGCCGCCGATCTTCTCCGCCACCGCCATGGTGGTGAGCACTGCCGAGTGGCCGGTGTGGCCGGCGAACAAGTAGTCGTCGTAGTCGAGCGCCATGCTGAGCGCGGCGTTGCCGAAGATGGCGTGGAAGACGCTGGTGCGTTCACCCGACGGCATCAACGTCGCCTCTTTGGCGCCGGCCCATTCCTTCACCGTACGCGCCACCGCCCGTCCGGCGTCGGCGAAATGGCCGGCGTGTACCGAGGCGACGACGCTGAGAATCTGGTTCTTGCACTCTTCCACCACCCGGCGCGGCAGGTCCTCGAACTTGGCTTGCTTGACCCACTCGGCGATTCTGGCGGTGGCGTTGCTTCCATTCATCTTGACGGCCTCCGGCAACCCTGATTGCGGCGATCTATAGCCACAAACGGTCCCCCGACGCCAGCACTCCGCCGCACTCTTGTGGGCGGGTGCGCGACAAATTTGTGGGTAACGTGGTTCGGTCTTATGGCCGTCATTCCCGCGAAAGCGGTTTACATCCTGGCCAGCAAACGGAACGGCACGCTGTACATTGGGGTGACCTCACAGCTGGCAACGCGGGTGTGGCAGCATAAGAGCAAGGTAGTGGAGGGTTTTTCGGCCAAGTACG
>JACQVA010000118.1 GCA_016210005.1 Deltaproteobacteria bacterium
AATGACAAATTGCGTCCCTTTCGGCCATGGGCCTCGGCCTGACAGTACACAGTACTGTCAGACTGGTGAGGATTTGCCCGGTCGGCTGCACGTTACCCACAGATTTGTCGCACACCCGCAACAGCGCGCTCATCTGTTTTCGCTTGACAAGCAGACAGCGGGGCAACTACAGGGGCGTGAGCGCGGCCGATACTTAGCGCGCCGCACCCGGGATGGGCGCGTCACATCGGGAGAGGGGAAGCGCATGATGCACCGCGAACTCGGAGTCCTTGAACTGATCGCGCTGGCCAGCTTCGCGCTCGCTGGCTTCGCCGGCCGCGTACACGCGCGAGCGTTGGACAAAGACGGCGACATCAAACTCGGCGTGCGCACTTACGTCAACGCGCGCATCGGCACTGAGCGAACCGACCGGGAGATGGTCCTCCTGGACCCGGAGAACCCCAAAGACCGAACCAGTTGGGCTGTTACGAGCGAGACCTTCCCGCTCTCGGAGGCTGGGCATCTGCGGCAGAACCGTTTCTACCTCGAAGCCGAGCTGGGTCATGACTTAAGCCGGCTCCTGAAAGAAGGCTTCGGACCGCTGGAGCTGCTCAATCACCTCCCGTTTAGGATTCGTGGCCTCAATTATCATCTCACCTTCCGCGGCGAGGGCGAGGGGCTCTATAACTGGGGGCCGCGCGAGTTCAGCACGGCCAGCTGGTACACGACCCCAAGCAATAAGGGTGCGGACGGCAGCGTGAACTTGGCGGACAGTCCGGTCGCAGCTACTGACGATGAAGGGGTCTGCCACATGCAGCCGGGCGTTTCCCAGGACGGCGCCTGCTTTCGGCGCGCCGATGTGGCCGGCTCACGCACCCGGTTGCGTAAGCTGGGAACCGATCGCGAGCGGCTGTTCCAAGCCTATATCGAAGGATCGGTGGGTGATCTCTTCGTGAGACTGGGGCGCCAGGTGTGGTCGTGGGGCGAAACCGATGGCTTTCGGCTGCTCGACAACATCAACCCCGTCGACAACAGTTTTGGCGGCTTCTTGATTTCTCTCGACGAACGGCTGGTTCCACTCGACATGTTGCGCCTCGAGTACCGTCTTGGCGAGCAGGGCCCGCTCAGCGAGATGGCCGTTCATGCCTATGGCGCCATCGACAACAAGGTGGGGTTTGCCCCGGGAACGCCGGAAGGATCGCCGTGGACCTTACCGAACTTGGGCGCTCCGAGCGCCACGACCAAAGGCCGGACGGTGACTCCCAGCCGAACGCTTCCGGATATCCGCGGGGGCGCGCGGCTCTGTTGGAACATGTTCGATGCGACCTTCAGCCTGGCTCACTACTACACCTACTTCGATACTCCTGCCCTGCAAATCATTGTCGCGCCCGACTTCCCCCTGCCATTCATCGATCATTCCGACCCCGAGTTGATTGGGTACTCGGCGCTCGCGCTGCAGACCGCCCCCAAGGTGCAGGTCTCGGGCGCGACGGTGACCTTTCCGATAGATAGCTTGTACACCATCGTGCGCTCGGAAATAGCGTACTTCAAGGATGAGCCACGTTTCCGCCAATCCCGCATCGACCCCTTCGTGTTTCACGGGCTCTTCAAACCACAGAACCCGACGACGGGTGGCCGCGAGTTGGGCGACTCCATCAACTTCGTCTTGGGCTTCGACATCAATCAATACATCCGCTCCCTCAATCCGTACCAGACGTTCTTCTTTTCTACGCAGTTCTTTTACAAACATCTGCGCGACGCGGTGGCGCGCGGGGAGGATCCCCTGCCTTACACCGAAGTGTTCGAGGGCGAGGTTTTACCCGTGCCGCAACGCAACGCTTTCTACAGACTGCAGCCGGAGCTGGGGGCGCTGGAGCCCTCCTTCATCCGCCACCCCACCGATCAGTTCCTGCACACCCTGTACATCGCCACCAGTTTTCGCAGCGGGACGATCAACCCCAGCGTCACCTTCTTCTACGATTGGACCGGCGGGTTCGTCTACGCGCCAGCAATCGGCTTCCAGCGCGATCCGTGGCGCTTCTCGGTCGAGTACGACATCCTCGATGCCGGAACCCTCAAAGGTGCCAGCGGGGTGAGCTTGCTGCGCGATCGCGACAACGTGGTCTTCCAGTTCGAGTACGCGATCTAAGTGCCGCCCGCCCCGGATCACAAACCCGTGCGCGCCAGCTTGATCAGCAAGGCGCGCGTACGCTCGACGGAGTCGAGATTGCCTTGGCCGACGGGGAAGGGAATGGCGAGGAACTCGGTTGCGCCGATCTCGGCGAGGCAGCGCAGCTGCTCGGTGACCGCGTCCTCATCGCCGACGACGGCGACGCCGGCCGGGCCTTCGGCGCCTTCGCGATCGAGCATGGCGCGGTACGACGGCAGCGTGCCGTAGACCTGGAAGACTTTACCGGCACTGCGGCGCGCCGCCGCCACCTCATCGCCGACGGCCACCGGCAGCCCGACCACCACCCGCGGTGCCGGCCGGCCCGCCTTGGCGGCGGCCTCGTTGATGCAAGGGATGGTGTGCTCGCGCAAGGTCTTCGGCCCGGTCATCCAGGTTATGGTCCCGTCGGCCACGGCCCCGGCGAGCGCCAACATCTTCGGCGCGAGCGCCGCCAGTAGAATAGGGCAGGGGGTGGCGCCCGGCACGGAGACGTTGGCGTTGACGCGGAACTCGCGGCCCTGAAAACTGACTGTGCCATCACGAATCAGCGGCGCCAAGACGGCGACGTACTCTTGCATGTGGCTGAACGGCTTGGCGAACGACAGTCCCAGCATCATCTCGATCACCAGCTGATGCGACAAGCCGATGCCCAAGGAGAAGCGGCCGCCGGTGGCCGCTTGCGTGGTCAGTGCTTGCTGCGCCATCGCCACCGGGTGGCGCAGGAACGTCGGTACCACCGCGGTGCCGAGGGCGATGCGGGCGGTGCTGCGGCCGGCCAGCGCGGCGACGGTCAACGCATCAGGGCCGAATATGTTGGCGAACCAGGCCGTAGCGAACCCGTCCCGCTCGGCTTGCTGTGTCTGCGCGATCAAGTCGTCGAGCGTTCCCGCCCGGCCGCTGATTTCACCGATGCCGATGCCGATCTTCATGTTGTACCCTCTCTCCCTGCGGCGCCAACTCCTACAGGCTTGCCGCTGCTGACGCCAGCGGGGCGCGCTCCAAAGCTGCTGCGATTTCGCTTTGCACGCCGGCGTCGCTTTCCCGGCGGCGTGCTCGGCCGAGCGCGCCGCGGGCAGCAGCGCCGGCAATCTGCCCCAACCCCCAGGCGGCGTGCGCCCGCACCAGCGCCGAGGCGTCGTGCGCCAAAGCGCCGGCGAGTACCGGCACCGCCTGCGGGTTGCCGGTGTTGCCGAGCACGACGGCGACGTTGCGCACAAAGCAGTCGCGGCGGGCGCGGCTGACGGCGCTGCCGGCAAAGCGGCGCTGGTAGGCCGCCGTATCCAACGCCAGCAACTCCGGCAGGTAGGGGAATAATGCTTCGTTGGCAGCGACAGCGCGGCTGGGCTTCTCGTTCCACGGACACACTTCTTGGCAGATGTCACACCCGAAGATCCACTCGCCCAGCCGCGGCCGCAGCGGGCGTGGGATCGCCCCGCGATACTCGATGGTCAGGTACGACAAGCACAGGCGCGCATCGAGGAGGTGGCCGGGTTGCAGCGCGCCGGTAGGGCAGAGATCGAGGCAGCGCCGGCAGCTACCGCAGTGATCGGCGGCGATCGGCTCGGGGTCGAATTCGTAATCGGTGAAGATCTCGCCGAGAAAAAACCACGAGCCCTCGTGCCGGTGCAGGATCATCGTGTTCTTGCCGACCCAACCCAGGCCGCCGAGGCCGGCCCACTCACGTTCCAGTATCGGCCCGGTATCGACATAGGCGCGAGTGGCGTGGGAGCCGTGCGCGCGCATGACGGCGGCAAGTTGCTCGAGCTTCGCCAGCACGACGCCGTGGTAGTCCGGGCCAGAGGCATACGCGGCGATGCGCCCGCGCAATTGCTCGCGCCAGTCGAGCCCCGGCGCGGGCGCTCGACGATAGGGGAAACCAACGGTGACGACGCTGCGCGCCGCCGGCAGCACTAGTGCCGGCTCCAGCCGCTTCTTGCGCCCGCGGCCGAGATAGCTCATCGTCCCGGCGTAGCCGTCGTGCAACCACCGGCGCACGAACTCGCCGTGCGGCGGCGGTTGCACCGGCGCAAAGCCGCACAGCTTGAAGCCGAGCCGGCGCGCCTCGCTGCGAATGATCTGCTTCAGCTCCCCGCTCCCCTCGCCGCGGGTGGAACGGTGCGCCGGTAGTCGTCCCAAGTGTCAATGTCGGCAGGCGGCGCGCCCTCGATGCTTACCTCCAGCACCCAATCCGGGTGGGCGGCGAGGAGGGCGCGGGCACCGTGATCGCCTTGCAGCTGGTCGACCTCAGGCCAGATTCGCCGCGCCAGGAACACGGGATGGCCGGGGATGCGGCGGCCGTCGGCGCAATACAACGGGCGGGCCACCGGCGCATCGGCGCCGGCGAACGCCGCCGCCACGCGGCCGATCAGCCCGCCGGTAACCCCAGGCTGATCCCCGAGCAAGACAGCCGCGCCGTCGGCGCGGCTGTCAGCGGCGCTCAACCCGGCCCGGAGTGAAGTGCTTTGTCCCTGCTCGTAGTCGGCGTTGACGACCACTGTCACGGGGCATTCCACCGGTAACTGAATCGCCTGGCGAACCGCCTCCGCCCGGTGCCCCAGGACCAGCACGATCTCATCGAGACACGAGGCGGCGGCGACCTCGAGCACGTGTTGCAGCAGCGGCCGATCGCCGAACCACATGAGCTGCTTGGGCTGTCCCATGCGACGCGAGGCCCCGGCCGCCAGAATGATGCCAGAGAGAAAGCTGCGCGAGTGATGGCTAGTGGGTAGCATGAACAGCACCGGTGCGCGCGGCCAGTGCGCAACCGTCTCGTTTGTGACTTACCGCCAGCATTTCAGCCAGGACGGCGACGGCAATTTCCGCCGGCGTGCGGGCCCCGAGATCGAGGCCAATGGGAGCGCGGATACGCCCCAGCTCGGCATCGTTGAATCCTTCTTCGCGCAACGGGGCTAGGCGCTGGGCGTGGGTTCTCCGGCTGCCCATGATCCCGATATAGCGGGCCTGTGAGCGCAAGGCGCAGGCCAACGCCGGCACATCGAACTTCGGATCGTGAGTGAGGATCACCACGTAGGAATTGTCATCGAGACCGACCCGAGCGAGCGCTTCGTGTGGCCAGGCGCGCTGCAGATCGTCCGCCTCTGGGAAGCGCTCGAGTGTTAGGTAGGCGGCACGGGCGTCGATTACGCTGACGCGGAATCCCAGGATCTTCGCCAGCCGGCACAGCGGCATGGCGGTGTGGGCGGCACCGACAATGAACAACCGCCGCGGCGGCGCAAATGCCTCGATGAAGATCTCCGCCTGCCCCGCTTGCCAGGCACACGCCACCACATTGGTGCCGCCGTGGCCTAACAAGCGCTGCGCCTCAGCCACCAGCTGGTGATCCAACTCGGCAGCGATCGCCCCGCTCGTAGCGCCGTCTCCCCGCACCACCAATGTGTGTCCGAGCAATGCCGGCGGGCTGAGGGCGATCGCGATCGCTACCGGCCGTTCGTCCGCCAGCTCGCACCGCAGCACTTGCCACGCAGCAGCGGCAGCGAACGGCTCGATCAATACCTCGATGGTGCTGCTGCAACTGAGCCCGACACCGAGTTCGCCATCATCAGCAATACCGTAACTCGCCAAAGCCGGCTGCCCGCTGTCGAGCACATGCAGCGCGCGCTCGTAGAGGTCGTTTTCGACACAGCCGCCGCTGATCGAGCCGGCCATCTTACCGCTGCGGGTGACGGCCAAGCGCGCGCCCGGCAATCGCGGCGTCGAGCCCTGGGTGCGCACCAACGTGACCAGCGCGATCTTTTCACCCGCGGCCAGCCAGCGCTCCAAATCCCCAACGATATCTCGCATCCGGTACCGTGATCTTCGCGGCTAAGATACCGGCAATCGCCGCCGTCCGAAAGGGCACCACCAGAGCATGCGACCGTGGAGTGGCCGCGCTCGGTTGCCATCGGTGGCTCGAAGTTGCTATGCGGCTGACCGGAACAGGCCAGCACCCAGAAGTCTCATCTGCTAGAGTGAGGAACTGACCGTGAGAATACCGAAACTTTCCGCCCTCCCCGCATTTCTGCGGTTGTGGTTCGTTCTGTTCTTCTCCTACCTGCTGATCAAGTTCGTGTTCAACCTGATCGTGCTCGACTGGATCGACCTGCGACGGGCGGCGCTACAGGAACTGCTGGTGTTGCCGCTCGGCCAGAGCGTGGTGTTCTGGTTGATCACGTGGCGGCGCCGCGCCGCCACCACTGCCCCGCCGCCTACGGTGTAGGCAGCAGAGCGCGGAACTTCGGGCGCCGGCTCATCCCCCAGGTGCCGACAAACAGCACCGCCAACGCGGCAGCGATCAGCGCCAATGTCCCTCCGGCAGGAGCCTTGTTGGTGGAAAGCGTCAAGGCCGGGCACTCGCCGAGCTGGCTCAGGGCAACGTCCATGAACGGGGCGTCGCTCCCAACCGCGCCGGTGAGGTGTACGTCGCCGGCGCTGACAGCGGAGACCGGAATATACACGTCGAGCAGCTTCCAGACGACAGGGTAATAGATCGTCCGGAAAGGGACATCGTTGACCCGGATAAACGTCGGGCTCTGCGTGTCGATGACGCAGGGGAGGTTGTCGCAATTGACCAGATCAAGCCCAACCAGGATCGACTGCCCGCTAGTCGTGCGCACACGCACCGCCAGCCCGCCCTCATTACACAAAGCCCCGGCACTGCGCAGACCGCTGCTCTCGTTGACGGTCATAACGAAGGCCTCGCCGCCAGGCACCTGTTCCGCCATGCCATTGGCGTCGGCACAGCAGCCTGGGGCTGGGGGGGAGCCCAGCTGTTCGAGGGCAAAGGCGGAGCCACCAGTCTGGAAACTGGCTACGTTGAAGGTGAACGGGCCGGAGAGGGCAAGCAGAAGATCCAAGAAGGACGAGTTCGGGTCCTGCCCGGTCTGCACGGTCAGGGTATTGCCGTTGATGTCGAACATGAACATGCCGTCGGTCGGATCAGGGCCGGCCGGCGCGCCGGTATCGACGAAGACATCCGCCTGGCCGGAGACGAGGAGCTGCACCGCATCCGCGCCGGAGACCGACGACAGGGCCATCACCAAACCGATGAACGTTGCGACCAACCAGCGCATCAGCCGTCCTCCTCTGAGCTAGGCGGGCACCCGTGCCGAGGCAACAACAATTTAGCGGTTGCGCTCTAGCCCACCGGTTGGGCGTATAGACAGAATTGCGGTTCAGGTCAACCAAAAATCCGCGCGGACGCGCCCAGTGCCGACCCCCTCGGCGCCGGCGGGCAGGTGGGTGGGGGGAGACCAGGGCACGATGAGCGTGCCGCCCCAGGTCTCGTCGAACTCCAAGCCAGCCGACGCCGGCTGCGCAATGTGGTATGGCAACGGCCGCCAAACCGGCTCGACCCCATGAGGATTCTTTGGATTTGCGGCTCGCGCACCATCGGCGGCGCCGAACGCGCCACGTTGGAGATCGCTCGATCTTTGCATGCTCGCGGCCACAGCCTGGAGGCACTGGTTCCGCGCGGCAGCCCGGTGCTGGCCGCGCTGGCACAGGCTGGTCTGCCGGCCGTTGCCACGGCGCTTGGGGGGGCGTGGAACGTACGCTCGCTGTGGTCCATCGCCCAGGCCTATGGCCGGTGCAATCCGCAAGTGGTGCTGGTGACGACCGTCGACGAATGGGTGTGGGCCTGCCTGGCGAAGCGGCGGTGTCCCGAGCCCCGGCTGGTGTTGGCCCGCCACATGGCATTGCCGTTGACTCGGCTAGTCGCTGGGCTGGCTGTTCGCCGCGCTGACGTCATTGTCGCGGTCAGCCAGGCCGTGTGCAGCAGCCTGGAGGACTCCGGCGTTGGCCCGCAGCTCGTTCGAGTGATCGCCAATCCCTGCCGATTTGCTGCGCGGGCGACTCTGCCTTCAGCTGAAGAGCGCCGGCAGGCACGCCGGGCGCTCGGCCTGAATCCAACCGGCCACTGGGTGGCCTTCTTCGGCGGCTTGCGGACAGCCAAGGGCATCGACGACGTCATCGGGGCGGTTTGCCGGGCGAACGCCGAGGTCGGTCCAACCCACCTGCTGGCCGCCGGCGCCAGCAGCGCGCGCGACCACGAGCGGGTACTGGATGATGTCAAACAGCTCGGGCTCGCCGATCGCTTCCTTTATCTGGGGGAAACCGAGCGAGTTGCCGAGGCCATGACGGCGGCGGACGTCGTAGTGATGGCCACCCGCCGATGCCTCAGCGAGGCCTTCGGGCTGACGCTGCTCGAAGCCATGGCCTGCGGCACGCCGGTGCTGGCCTACTCCGTCGGTGGTATCCCAGAAGTACTGGGCGAAAGCGGCGAGTGGGGACGGTTGGTGCCGCCGGATGATGCCGCGGCGCTAGCGCAGGGTCTGGTCCGCTTGCTCGCCGATTCCACGGCTGCCGCGGGCGTGGCGGCCAAGGCCCTGCTGCGGGTGCACGACTCCTTTCAGCCCGCCGTGGCCGCCGATCGCTACGAGCAGCTGTTCCGCGCGCTGGCCGGATGATGCGGCGGAACGGCTCAGCGCCGCAGCATAATGCTCACAAGCTGTTTGCCGGCGAGAATGGCCTTCCAGGTGGCGATTTGCAGCGCCGACTCCAGCCCGGTTTGGCCGCAGGGGTAACCGAAGGGAGTGACGAACTGCGGCGGGATTTGCTCCTGCTGCCCCAGGGCGAGAAGCATCTGGTGGGCGCGCTGGTACTCGATCGCGGCCGCGTCGGCGACTGTTGCCGCGTACCAGGGCGCAAGCAGCCGCCGGAACACGCCCGCATGGACCTGCAGGCGGACATAACCGAGGTGCCGTTGAAACGCGGTCGTCGCCGCCGGCACGATGAGCGCCGTGTCACGCCGCGGCAAGCAGCGGGGCAGGCCGCCGAGGCGCGGCGCGCCGGCGGTTTCACCGACCTGGTTCATCAGGTCACATAGCTGTCGCACCGCGCGGCGATACTCTGCCCCCAGTAGGCGCCCAAGCCGCGGATCCGCTGGCGGCAGCTTTAGCACCAGCCGCCGGATGCTGCCGCTGCGCCGGCGCTGGCGCGCGCTGGCGCCGAGCATGCCGCTCAACTTCTCGCAGAAGAGGTGCAGGCCGTTCAACGACAGCAGCGCAAAGCGTAGCCGCACACTGCCGTCGCCCAGCAGCTTCGCCGCCCCCGGCAGCAGGAACGAGGCGTAGATAAGGTCGAGGTACTCCATGCCTGCGCCAGACAGCGGCGGCGGGAGCGGACATTGCTCGTGCCGGTACTGCCAGTGCAGCCCCGCCAGCGCGTGCACGTGACCCAGCGCGGGAATCATGGCGGCGCTCACCACCAGCGGCGGATGGGTGAACAGGTAGCTGGCAACGGCGTCGCCGGCGATCCACTGTTTGAGGTACCGCCATAGCCCGGCGGCTTCGCCGTTGCGGGCGACCACGAGCACGTCGAGGTCCGAGATGCCCGGGTGGGTAACCGCACCAAACGCCCCGACCGCCAGCACGCGGGCGTCGCCGCTCAGCACTCCGGTCAGGCGTTCTCTGACCTCGTCGTAGTGCTGCAGCGTCAGATCACGGCGGATGTCGTCAATCATTCGCATCGGAGGCCGTAGCTGCGCTTGCTTTCAGGCCCGGTCGCGCCATAAAGCGGCGCTGCGGTGAACCGGCATGGGCAAGTACCGGCGCGTTGCGCGGCGAGCGCTCTCTGCACTGCTGCGACGAGACCACAGTGAGTGGCAACGGCAGAAGCGCTTGCTGGCCTTCTACCTGCTCCAGGGCGAGGCGGAAACGGTTACATTTGTGCGCGAGGGCACCGAGTGGACCGTATTCGCCGAGGGCGACTCGATGTTCCGCGACATGTTCGTTGACGGCGGATATCAGGCGGCCGAGACCGCGGCAGTGGTGCGCTGGGCGGCGGTAGCCGGGCGTCTGGCCGCGGACAAGCACGTCATCATAGATGTCGGGGCGAACATCGGCATGACCAGCATTGTCTTGGCGCAGCTGACGGAGAAGCGCATCCTCGCCATCGAGCCGGTGCCGCAGACCTTCGATCTGCTGCGGCGCAACGTCGCCCGCAATGGCCTTGATCATCGCATCGACTGCGTGCAGGCGGCGGTGTGCAGCCACGACGGCCGCACCACCATGGTGCGCCATCCGCGCTGCGGCAACTGCGAGGTCAAGACTGCCGGCGGGGAACAGGGATTCGGCCCGCTGACCAGCGCTCATGATCTGGTCGAGGTGCCGGCAAAGCGACTGGAGGCACTGCTGTCTCACGATGCGCCTGCGGCCGTGGGCTTGGTCTGGAGTGATACGCAGGGATTCGAGCGGCACGTGGTGCTCTCCGGCGGCCCGCTTTGGCGGGCCGGGGTGCCGTTGTACGTGGAGCTGTGGCCGGCGGGGTTGGCCGCCCACGGCGGGGTGGCGGCCTTTGTGCAGGAAGCGCAGGCGCATTTCAGCACGATGGTGCTGCGCGACGAGCTGGTGCATGATGGCGCACAAGCCTCGCGCCTCCCCTTGTCCCAACTGCCAGCGGTGCTCGCCGCGCTCGGCGAGCGCACCACCGACGCGCTCTTCATCCCGTGACGCCGCCAATTGTCCGCCCATTCGGCGCGCACGACGTCGTGTGTGATGGGCACAGCCCGCAGCCGATCTGC
Organism: Deltaproteobacteria bacterium; assembly: GCA_016210005.1. NCBI lineage: Bacteria > Pseudomonadati > Myxococcota > Myxococcia > Deltaproteobacteria bacterium. The sequence goes on from JACQVA010000118.1 coordinate 10,728, forward strand.
TCACCTACCTTATCCCTCAAGACACGACGGCAACTCTACGGGGTTTGGGATGAGGTGAGCAAGGGAAAGGCGCGGGCACATCGGCGAAAATCTCTCCAATCTCCAAGTGGTCACCCGCCAGTGGTCCTGCTAGGCTAAGCAACGTGGACACCGCCCGGCGCAAGGCCACGTACGAAGACCTGCTCAAGGTCCCCGACACCATGGTGGCCGAGATTCTCGACGGCGAGATGTTCACCACGCCGCGGCCAGCGTTTCCGCACGCCAACGCAGCATCCGGTATCGCCGGTGATCTGCGGGGGCCGTTCCATCGGGAAGCCGACGGCCCGGGACAGCCAGGTGGCTGGTGGATCTTGTTCGAGCCTGAGTTGCATCTAGGGCCGGACGTGGTCGTACCGGACCTTGCCGGCTGGCGCCGCGCACGCGTGCCTCGGCTCCCGAGTGCAGCCTTCTTTGACGTAGCCCCCGACTGGGCCTGTGAGGTCGTGTCGCCAGCTACCGCCGGAACGGATCGGGTTCGGAAGATGCGCATCTACGCGCGCGAGTCGGTCGGGTATCTCTGGTTGGTCGAACCGCTGGCCAAGACGCTGGAGGTGTACCGGCTTGAGACTGCCCGCTGGGTTGTGGCTGGTACATACGGCGGCTGCGACCGCGTGCGCGCAGAGCCCTTCGACGCGATCGAGCTTGATCTGACCCGCTGGTGGCTCGAAGGCTGAGAAGGCACGGGGAAGCTCACAGCGTGGGCTAGGCGTCAGGATTCCATTTCCAAGCACAGGACGCCGACCAGCGATCGCCGCCGCACGAGACCCCCCTTGCATGCCCGGTGCTGTCCGAATTACCCGCCGCTGAAGTGCCGCCGGAGGTCAGCACCCGCCCAGCGCCCGGTTCACACCGCTGACCAACTCGTCAACGGTAACCTCGTCGTCGCGGTTCGTGTCGAAGCTGGCGCACTCCGTCACCGGCAGATTGCCGAGTGCGATGTTCACCCCCTTCACCAGCTCATCGACCGTGACCTCGCCGTCCCGCCCACAGTCGCCGACGCACACCGGAGTCGGCGACTGCGTGGGGGTAGCGGTGGACGTTACCGTGGGCGTGGCGGTTGGTGTAGCCGTCGGGGTCTCGGTCGGTGTTAGCGTCGCAGTCTCGGTCGGAGTCGTGGTCTCGGTCGCGGTCGGAGTAGCCGTCGGGGTCTCAGTCGGCGTCAGCGTAGCCGTTTCGGTCGGTGTGGCGCTGGCGGTGTCGGTGGGCGTTGCCGTGGCCGTGGCAGTGTCGGTCACGGTCGGGGTGGCGGTCGGGCTCGGGGTGGCGGTTTCGGTCGGCGTGGCGCTTGCAGTTTGCGTGGGCGTTGCCGTTGGCGTCACGGTGGCCGTAGCGGTGGCGGTAATTGTCGCCGTGGCAGTGAGCGTCGGTGTCAGCGTCTCGGTCGGAATTGGAGTCTGGGTATGCGTGCGGGTCGCGCTCAGCGTCGGCGTGGCAATTTGCACGGTATTGGTCGGCAGCGCCGGCAAGGTCGGCGTGGCCGTCGGTTGGAACGAGGTTGTTGAAGTGGCAGTGGGTGCGCTGGTCGATCCCACTTGGGCCAGGAGCGTGGTCACAACGTTATCCCCGGCCTGCGGCGAGTCGAGGGCGCTGTAGGCGCTCGCCAGGACGCCGCCGGCTTCCTCAGGCGGCTGATCGCAGTCGAACAGGGTGCCGGTAGCGGTCGTCAGGCAAGGGTAGCCGCCGCAGAGTTCGTACGCAGCGATGGGATACTGTTCGTTCTTCGCATGCGTGATCATCGCGCTGACTGTCCCCGTCGTGTAGCGGTTGAGGACCGGCGCCCCCCGGTTCTCCAACGGATCGTCCTCGTTGCAGGGAATGCCGTCGGAGCCTTTGGCGGCGAGGCAGTCCCCGCCTACACACAGGCCCGGATTGCCGGTGCAGCTCGCGCCGGGGTTCTGGCCCCCGACGCACACCTTGGTCGTTGTTTCGACGCCGCAATCGCCGCCGTCGGCAATTACGCCGACCTGCATGTTGCTTTGCAGCACCGCCGAGCCTCGGGGGCCGCCGCCTGAAACCGCGAGGTACGCGGGGCCGTTGCAGACTCCCGGATGCGGATGGGCCGAAGAGCCGTCTTCCACAACGCCGCCTGCCGCCACGCAGTCGGCTTCCGTGAATCCGCCGACGCCGACGGTGCCGATGTTGTGGTCCACGGACGCCTCGCTGTCCACGTCGGCCAAGCCGCCTTCGCCGCACCCGATTTCACCCCTGCCCGAAACCCCGGGGCCGAAGTCGTCGAACGGCACGGCGCGCACGCATGCGCATACCAGCCCGGTTATGGGAATCGGATCGAAGTGAACGTCCTCGGCGCGTACGGCAACCGGGATGACCCCGTCGGGTCCCGGTTTTCCCATGCGGTTGACCTGGCTGCCGGAGAGGCCCATCTGCAGCGCGAAATCCCGCGTCTGCACCGTGGCACGCGAGCGAGGCGGTCCGCCGGAACTATCGAGCTGAAAAAGCACGGACGTCTCGTTGGTGCAGTTGGCGGCGCAGCCGTCGCCGCCGAGGGTATTCCCGTCGTCGCACTCTTCCGCCACGTCGGTGTTACCGTTTCCGCACTCCGGCCCCGGCGTGCAGGTCGCGCCGGGGGCGCAGGTGGGCGTCGGCGTGCGGGTCGGCGTGTGGGTTCGCGTCGACGACGGAGTACGGGTCAGGGTGGGCGTCGGGGTCGGCGTCGGCTCGCTGTCGCACTGATCGCCGACGCCGTCGCCATCGTTGTCGCTCTGCTCGGGGTTGTAGAACCACGGGCAGTTGTCGGCACCATCGCACAGCCCATCGTAATCGCTGTCGGCGCCACCCGATCCGAAGCAGTAATCGCAGGCGTCACCCAACCCGTCGCCGTCGCCGTCGCTTTGATCGGGATTGTAGACGGTCGGGCAGTTCTCGACGGCGCCACAAAGGCCGTCGCCGTCGGTATCGGCGCCGCCAACGGAGAACGGCGTTGGCACCCAGGTGTCGTTCGGCGGGCTGCACGTGTCGCGCGGCGCGCACTGTGGACTGGGATTTCCGAAATAGCCGTCAAACAGACACTGGTCTAAGCTGCCCGCCGGCGTCGCGACCGAGATCCGCACCTGGGCGAGGACGAGGTTGTAGGACTGACCGGTAACTTCGACGCGAATGTCGTTGCACTGCGACGGGTCATAGCCCGCCAGGCTCGTCGGATCCGAAGCCGCCAGTATCAACGGCTCCGCGTTGCAGTTGCAGTCGCGCGACGACGGCGCGGAGGCGATCGTTGTGCCGTTGAGTACCAAGCTGAATTGATGGCTGCCCGGGCCGGCGCAATCCCGGTGTAGAATCGCGGCGCTGATTGAGCTGACGGTGCAGGCATCACCGACGCCGTCCTCATTGGCGTCGGCCTGATCGGCGTTGGCAACGAAGGGGCAGTTGTCGGCACCGTCACAGAGGGCGTCGTGATCGTTGTCTCTCCCCGGGCCGACGCAGTCGTCGCAGACGTTGCCCAAGCCGTCGCCGTCGGCGTCTTCCTGGAACGGGTTGGACGCCAGCGGGCAGTTGTCGATCGGGCAGACGCTGGCCGGGAAGCCCGGGCTTCCAAAACCGTCGCCGTCCTGGTCGGTGCACGGATCGCAAGCGTCGCCGAGAACGTCGCCGTCGGCGTTGGCCTGAGAGGGGTTTGCAATCGCCGGGCAGTTGTCGGAGGAGTTTTGCACCCCGTCGCCGTCGTCGTCATCGCAGGGGTCGCCGATGCCGTCGCTATCGGCGTCGCTCTGGGTGGGATTGTATAGGTAGGGGCAGTTGTCCGCGGGGCAAGCATCGCCGGCGAGGGCGAAGTCGCCGAAGCCGTCGCCATCGGCATCGGTGCAGGGATCGCAAGCGTTACCGAACTGATCGTAGTCGTAGTTGCTCTGGTCCGGATTCGAGAGGTTCGGGCAGTTGTCGGACGCGTTCGGCACGCCGTCGCCGTCGTCGTCCTCGCACGGGTCGCCGATACCGTCTTGGTCGGTATCGGTCTGGTCGGGATTGAAAAAAGTCGGGCAGTTGTCGGCGGCGTTGCACACGCCGTCGCCGTCATAGTCGTACTGGCCGGCACCCAAGCAGTAGTCACACGGGTCGCCGATGCCGTCGCCGTCGCTGTCGGCTTGGTCGGGGTTGTATTGGAAGGGGCAATTGTCGGGCGGGCAGGTATCGCTGGCGAGGGCGAAATCGCCGAGCTCGTCGCCATCGGCATCGGTGCAGGGGTCGCAGGCGTTGCCGAATTGATCGTAATCGAAGTTGTCTTGGGTCGGGTTGGCGACGTCGGGGCAATTGTCGGTGGCGTTGAGCACGCCGTCATCGTCGTCGTCCTCGCAGACGTCGCCGTCTTCGTCACCGTCAGTGTTGGTCTGGTCCGGATTGTAGTGGAGCGGGCAATTGTCTGCGCCGTCGCAGAAGCCGTCGCCGTCGGAGTCTTGCGCGCCCGCGCCGATACAGTAGTCACACACGTCGCCGAAACCGTCGCCGTCGCCGTCGGTCTGATCGGGGTTGAAGACATTGGCGCAATTGTCGACTTGCGGGCACAGCCCGTCTCGGTCGTTGAACATGCCGGCGTCGGTCACGCCGCTGCTTGCGCCCGGGTAGTCGCACGAGTTGCGCTCGCGGCAGACGAGCAGCGGGTTGCCCGAATAGCCGTCGAACAGGCACTGCTCCAAGCTGGCCGCGGCGGTGGCGATCGTTACCCGCACGGTCGCGAGGTACAACGTAAGCGGATTGGCGCCGGTTACCGTGACCCGGATGTCGTTGCATTGCGCCGGATCAAAGAGCGCGAGCGTCTGGGTGCCGGTGAAGACGACCGTCAATGGCTGAGCATTGCAGACGCAGCCTTGGGAAGATGGCGCCGAGCCGATCTCGCTGCCGTTCACGAGCAGATGGAAGACATGACTGCCGGCGCCGTCGCAGTCGTGATGGAGAAGGCTGAAGGTGATCCCGGTGGCCGTGCAGGCATCGCCGGCGCCGTCTTGATCGCCGTCGGCCTGATCCACGTTGGCGGCGAAGGGGCAGTTGTCGGCGCCGTCGCAGAGGCCGTCGCCGTCGCTGTCGGCGCCCGGTCCGGCGCAGTTGTCGCAGACATCGCCGACGCCGTCGCCGTCGGTGTCGGCCTGATCGACGTTGGATGCGTACGGGCAGTTGTCGGTGACGCACTCGTTGCTCGGAAAGCCCGGGTTGCCAAACCCGTCGTAGTCCTGGTCGGTGCAGGAATCGCACACGTCGCCGTAGGCATCAAAGTCTTGGTTGGCCTGGTCGGCATTGGGCACATCGATGCAGTTGTCGAAAGCGCCGACCACGCCGTCGCCGTCGTCATCGGCGCAGAGGTCGCCGACCCCGTCCTGATTCGAGTCGGCTTGATCCGGATTGTAGAATTGGAGGCAGTTGTCGGAGGGGTTGCAGACCGAATCGCCGTCGCCATCCAGCTGCCCCGCGCCGTAGCAATCATCGCAGGCGTCGCCGAAGCCGTCGCCGTCCGAGTCGGCTTGATCGGGATTATAGAAAGCGGGGCAATTGTCGGCTTGGAAACACAGGTCGTCGTAGTCCTGCGGCTCGTCCACCGTGGTTGTGAAGTAATCGTACGGGAACTCGCAGGTATCACGAGTTTCACAGGCCGCCGCGCCGTAACCCGGGTAGCCGTCGAAAAGACACTCGGAGCTGATACCGGCCAAGGTAGTAATCTCGACCCGCACGAAGCCGACGGCGAACGAGTTCTCGCCCGAAACCTCGACACGGAAGTGATTGCAGCCGGCGGGGTCGTAGAGCGCGAGCAACTCGGGGGCGGTGAAGCTCGCCTGCAGCGGCTGGTCGTTGCAATCACAATCGCGCGAAGACGGCGAGTTCCCCAGCAGCTCATTGTTCACGAAGAACTGCAAGACATGGTCGCCCGCCACGCTGCAGTCGCGGTGCAAGACGACAAACGTGATCGCGGTGGGGGTGCAGGCATCGCCGACGCCGTCGCTGTTGCCATCGGCCTGGCCGGCATTCGCGTTGAGGGGGCAATTGTCGGCCGCGTCACAGATCGTGTCGAGGTCGGTGTCTCGACCCGGCCCGGCGCAGTTGTCGCAGTCATCGCCGACGCCGTCGCCGTCGCTGTCGCCTTGGAACGGGTTAAACACGTACGGGCAGTTGTCGAGCGGGCAGACGCTGGCCGGGAAGCCCGGGCTTCCAAAACCGTCGCCATCCTGGTCGGTGCAAGGATCGCACGCGTCGCCGAGGAGATCTCCGTCCCAATTCGACTGATCCGAGTTGGGGATCGTAGGGCAGTTGTCGGCGAAATCGGGCCAGCCGTCCGCATCGGTATCGGGCGGGAGCGTCGGAGTGGGACTCGACGGGGTGACGGTTCCGGTGGGCGTGGGCGGGCCTACTGTCGGCGTTGGCGCCAGCGAAGGTGTCGGGGTCGGCGTCGGTGTGGCAGTGATGGCTCGCCCAGGCAGCGCAAACGCTCCACATGCAAATAGTGCGAGCGCACCATAGCGGCGCCATTGGCGGCAGCGCTGGGCAAACGCTGCGGCGGCACTGAAGCCATTTCTGCGATGCGACTGCTTCGTCATTGTTCCCCCCTAACCTCTGGGCTAGCGTGGCGCAACGCGCCCGCGGGCGTTTCTCGATGGTTGCGTGTCCCCTACTATGCGCCTATGTCAGACGTCAAGAAACAGCGCAGAAGTTCGACAAGCCGCCGTTTCAGCCGCTGATCGTGATCAGGGGCTGCATTTGCTCGGCAAACAGGCGCGAGAATGCCGGGCAACTGCGTTGCAACTCGATGACGTTGCCGTCGCCGGCCACTCGGCCGCCGGCAAGAACCACGACCCGCGCGAAACGACTGACGGTAGACAACCGGTGGGCGATTACCAGCACCGTGCGTTGCGCCAGCCAATCGGCCATGCGGGCGAAGATCTGCGCTTCGCCCTCGCTGTCGATGGCGCTGGTGGCCTCGTCCAGCACCAGCACCGCCGGCTCACGCAGGATGGCCCGCGCCAGCGCGATGCGCTGCTTCTGCCCGCCGGAAAGGTCCTTGCCGGCTTCCGCCAACGACCCGAACAACCCCTGTGGCAGTGCCCGCAGCAGCGGTTCCAAGCCCGCCCACTCGACGGCGCGGTCGATGGCCGAACGCGGGGCGTCCCAGGCGCCGTAGAGGAGATTGTCGATCAGTGGGCCGCTGAACAGGAACGGGTCCTGCTCGACCACGCAGATGGCACGGCGCAGTTCCACCAAGTCGAGCGCGCGGATGTCGACACCGTCCAGCAGGACGCGCCCCGAGTCGGGCTGGTAGAAGCGCACCAGTAACCGCGCCAGCGTGCTCTTGCCGCCGCCGGTCGCCGACACCAGCGCCAGCGGCTGGTTGTTCGCGACGCTGAAGTCGAGCTGCTCCAGCACCGGTTCGCCGGCGCGGTACGAAAAGCACAGGCGCTCGCAGCAGAGCGTGCCGCGCACCGGTTTGGGCAAGATGGCGCCGCCGCGCGGCTCGACCGCGGGCGAGTCGATCAGCTCGTAGACGCGCGCCGCGGCGGCCAGCGCGCGCTGCAACATACCCTGGAGATCGCCGAGCCGGCGCAGCGGCTCGATCGCCTGCGCGGCGTACAAGCAAAAGGCCAGCAGCGCGCCGGGAGAGACCACCCCGCCGCGCACCAGTTGGGTGCCGTACCAGACCGCGCCCACCAGTCCGCCGCCGGTGATGAGGAAGACCAGCGCCAGCAGCCCGGCTGACCAGCGCTCGCTGCGCAGCACCTGGGCGCGATAGCCGGCGTTGTGGCGGGCGAAGCGGGTGCGCTCGTAGGCCTCGGCCTGGTAGCCCTTGATCGTAGTCAGTCCGTGCAACTGCTCGTTTAGGGCGGCGCTCAGCCCTCCCAGGCGCCGCTGCGCCAGCGCGCTGCGTGCTCGCACCAGCGCACCGAAGCGGCCGAGCAGCAGTGCCACCACCGGCACCATCAGCACGGCGGCCAGCGCCAGCCGCCACTCGAGGTAGAACATCATCGCCAGGGCGCCGACCAGCACGGCACCTTCGCCGACGAGCCGCTTCAAGATGTCGCCGGCAAAGCCGGAAAGCGCGCCGACGTCGTTGAACACGCGCGAGCCGATTTCTCCGGCGTGCTGGCGTCGCAGCATGCCGACCTCCAGCTCGAGCACTCGGTGCTGCATCGCCGCTCGCAGGCGCTCCATCATCCGCTGGTTGATGCTGGCGAGCTGATAGCGCGACAGCATGACGGCCGCCGCCATCAGCCCGGTGAGTGCGAGCGCCGCAGCCAGCAAGCCCTCGGCACCGGCGGCGCCAGTGCGCACCAGCGGCCCCTCGGCCCACAGCTTGGCCATCCAAGTTAACGCCAGCCGGGCCCCGGCTAGCAGCAGCAGACTGCCCACGGCCAGCGCCACCCTCGTCGGATAGCGGGCGCATTCACGCAGCAGCCGCACCAGGAGTGCCGACCCCGGCGGCGTCGCCGGTGCGGCGGTTTGTAAGCGCCAACGCGAGCACGGCAGCGAGTGCGCGATGCGCCGCCAATGCCCAACGGTGTCGTGAAACAAGCGCACCGCCGCCCGGCGCGCCCGGGGATCATGCAGGCTGCCAATCATAATGCTAAGTAACTGCGACAACTTGTGAACCAGTTGCCGCCCCTGATCCGCCAGCCAGCGCCGCCACGGCCACATTTCTACGACGATCGTGCGGTTGCCGAGCGCGGCATAGGCGCTGAAGCGCTTGTGGCCGTCGGCGATCAGCAAGCGCCGCCCGAGACGGACTACTGAGATCGGCGGGAAGCGCTCGCCGCGTAGCATGGCCTCGCGATACTCCGCCACCCGCCACGGCGCGTGCGAGAGGTGCAATAAGTCGACGACGCTGGCGGTTAGCACCGTCTGCGTGCGATAGCGGGCCAGAGCCGGATCAAAACCCCCGCCGGCCCATTCGTTCCCGCTCTCTTGGCTGTGACCGCTCGGCATGGCAGCGGTCCGCTCTATCCCGTAGCCGGCAGCGATTTGCAAGGCAGGTTGCCCCGCCGTCAGACGCCGTCAAGGGTTACCCGTGCAGTGGCGGCGAACTTCGACAACGTTCTCACGGTTACGCGCCACCGCCTGATCCGACTGACGGGCGCATGCGACGCCGGCAAGATCGCGGAGTTGGGCCGAGCGCTCAAGGTTGCGCTCGACGTGCCTTGATTCCCGAGCGGCCAATGTCTCGGGGCCATACCGGGGGCGATGAAGGCTGCGGGCGGACGCGCTCGCGCCGGCGTGAGGAGCGCGGGCCTCTGGCCATGGCGATCGTCTCGCACGAAGGGCGGTGGCTAATGAACTAACTGCGCCCCCACGTGTGGCGACACGAGAGCTACGGCGTGATCGTGATCGGCTGCGCCGTTGTGTTGTTGCTTTCGTCCGACTCAGCCACATTACCCAAGGTGTCCGTCTCTAGGATGATGAACGACGCCCCCGTTGCCGCACCGTTGGGAATCGTGACGTTGCTGTTCTCGTTGTAATTGCCGCTGGCGGCAAGGTCGCTCGTGTGCGTCACTCCCCCCAGCAGCGTATCGCCACCGAGCACGTTGTCGGTCGAGAGCCAGATCCGATCCGTCCACGGTTGCAGGGCCTGTGCGTCTCCCGAGTTCGTCACCGTCCACGACACCGCGATCTGCGTGTTGCGCGCCGCCGAGGCGGGAACCGCGAGCGCCGTCGGGGTGAGGTCCGGCTTGCGCACGGTGATCTGCAGCGGCGCCGACACGTTGTTGCTCTCGTCCTCCTCGGCCACCAGGCTGAAGGTGTCGGTCTGCAGGAACAGGTAGTACGTTCCCGCCGCCAGGGCGGTGGAGATAGTCTCGTTGAAACTCGCCACGGTGTAATCCGTTCCCGCGGCCAGATCCGTGCTGTGCGTCAGCAGCCCCAGCGGGCTGTCACCGCCGAAGGTGTTGTCGGTGGACAGCCACACCCGGTCATGCCACGGCTGGTAGGCTGTCCCCAGGCTCGCCGCCTGATTGGCCACCGTCCACGTCAGCGTGATCGCTTGCCCCGCATCCACCGTCGTCGAGCTGGTGGCACTGAACGCCGTCACCACCAGGTCGGGCTTGCGCACGGTGATCTGCAGCGGCGCCGACACGTTGTTGCTCTCGT
>JACQVA010000119.1 GCA_016210005.1 Deltaproteobacteria bacterium
CACTGGAGCCCCTAATCGCCCTACAATCCCCATAACAGGTGGGGAGCCCCGTCGGTGATCAGCGGTTCAGTTCAACGTGGCCTTTCCGCCATCCGGCGGCAACCACCACAGCATCTCGCGCAACCCCGTGTCGCGCCGGATGACGGAAAACCCTTTTACGTTAGGTCGCGAAGACAGATCCCACGAGTGGAACAACTATGGCCAGATACCGCAACCAACTTCCGCAACTCGGCCGCGGACTTTACCTCACCGATGGCGGCATCGAAACTACTCTAATCTTCCATGAAGGATTGGAGCTCCCGGACTTCGCTGCATTCCACCTGTTGAAGACGCCGAAAGGTGAAGCGGCGCTTCGCAAGTACTTTCGCATGTATGCGGAGATCGCGAAGCTGTTCGCCACCGGACTTGTTCTCGAGAGCGCGACTTGGCGGGCCAACGCGGACTGGGGAACACGGCTCGACTACACACCCGAGATGCTGGCCGATGCAAACCGTAGAGCGATCCATCTGCTCGAGGAGATTCGGGACGAGTACGAGACCGAACGGACTCGGGTGGTCATCAGCGGCTGTCTCGGTCCTCGCGGGGACGGTTATGTTCCCGATCGTGCCATGTCGGAGCAGGAAGCAGAGGCTTATCATCAGGCACAAGTCGAGACCCTTGCTGGTTCCTCTGCGGATATGGTGTGTGCCATCACCATGAACTACGTGGAGGAGGCGGTCGGGATTACGCGCGCCGCCCAGCGAGCGGACATGCCGGTTGCCATTTCCTTTACCGTCGAAACCGACGGCAATCTCCCGACCGGTCAGACCCTGAAGGCCGCGCTCGAGCAGGTCGACGAGGCGACGTCTGGTTATCCCTGCTACTATATGATCAACTGCGCCCATCCCACGCATTTCGAGCACGTGCTGACTGAAGACGGATTGTGGTTGGATAGGATTGGGGGCCTCCGAGCGAACGCTTCACGCAAGAGTCACGCAGAGTTGAATGAGTCACCGGAGCTCGATGTTGGGAACCCCGTCGAACTTGGAATGCAGTACGCCAGTCTCAAGCAACGGCTCTCGCGCCTCAATGTGATGGGGGGGTGTTGTGGCACGGACCACCGCCATGTGGAACAGATCGCTGAAGCGTGCTCGCCGCTTTTCCGCGCTGCGACCTAACTCAGCGGCTGCAGGCGACGGCGGGGAGCTTGCTTCCGTGACTGGTTGTGTTTCGGTTGGAGGTCGGTGCCAGTTCGCCGCCGCGCCTGAGCCGCACCGTTCGGCCCGCTCGCGCGAAACCCGGGAACAACCTTGAATCTTGTGATCGTGCCTGTGAAGGGGTAGCTTCCAGCTCGCATCGTTGCGGAGGACTCGATGAGCAGACAAGCCGACAGTATCCAAGTGGCCGATCTCGCGCATGACACGAACGCCGTCTTGCGCCGGGTCCGTTCTTCCAAGCGGCCGCTGGTCATCACGCGGCGCGGGCGCGGGACGGCGGTTCTCCTGAGCATGACGGCGTACGAGAAGGCCGAGCATGAACGCGAGCTGTTAAGATTGCTAGCGCGTGGCGAGAAGGAGATCGTGGAGGGTGCCGGGTTCGACCTCGACAAGGTGTTGGCTGATGCTGACGCCATTCTTGCGACCAAGCAACGGTGAGGGTCCGCTTTACCCCGTCGGCGCGGGCGCAGTTCTTGGGCGCCGTGGCGTACATCCGTCGCGACAAACCGTCGGCAGCCACGCGGTTCCGGCGGCGTGCCGAAACCGTGCTCCGACGACTGGAGAAGTTTCCAGAGTCTGGACGGAGGATTCCGGAGTTCCCGGACTTCCCGCATCGCGAGGTCATCGTTGCTCCTTGCCGTTTCTTCTACCGGGTGAAGGACGACACGGCCTGGATCGTCGGCGTCTGGCATGGTGCGCAACAGCCTCGTCAGCCCGAGTAATGACGTCTGGCCGAACCCCTATAAGGCCTCCGTTGTCAAGAAGACGCGGCGGTAGCGTCACGGGGGGGGGCTCTCGCGGGAAGCAGACGCGGCGGGCACGCTGAGGAGGGTGAGCTGACTTCGTTTCACAGCGGGTGCAGAAGCTGTGGTCTGCACCAAACACCTATTGAGGCTCTGTCGTCGAGGATCGCTGGTGCCGACTCGACGAGGCGACGCGATGGAGCACGCGGCGCGGCCTAGAAACTCATCGGTGCCCTCGTACCGGCCGACTCAAAGCAGGCGGGCTCTGGCACGCAGCCAGTCCCAGTTAGCCCAACTTCCACAACTCGCAGGGTCGAATCTAGACTTTCCCAGCACTTAGGTCGAAGCATGGCAATGCTGCTGTCCGGTTCGGGGCTTCTCTTGCTGGAGTGTTTGCGACTGCGGGTGAAGGACATCGACTTCACCGGAAGGGAGATTCTCGTCCGGCAGGGCAAGGGCAACGAGGATCGGGTGGCGATGCTCGCCGCCGCCGTGAAGGATCCGCTTCAGCGCCATCAGTTTCGGTGAGCCCACCGCGGTCTCATAGCCCGGTCCCTTACACCATCTCGATCGGGTGCGCCGCCTGCATGAGCACGACCTGCAGGCAGGCCTGGGGCACGTGCAACTGCCGGATGCGTTGGCGAAGAAGTGTCCGAATGCCAACCGGGAATGGGGGTGGCAGTGGGTGTTTCCGGCCGCACGCATCTGCACCGTCCCGCGCGCTTCGGCCCGCCGCAGCGCTACCACCTGCACGAGTCGGTGCCGCAACGTGCGATTCACGAGGCCGCCCGCAAGGCGCGGATCGCCAAGCCAGTCGGTCCACACACTCTTCGGAGCGCCATAGTTTCGCCACCCATCTCTTAGAAGCTGGCTATGAGATCTGCACGGTGCAGGAGCTGCTCGGGCACCGCGACGTGAAGACGACGATGGTGTACTGCCACGTCTTAAGTCGCGGCGGGCACGGTGTGCAGAGCGCGGCCGACGGCTGTTGACCGGCCCGCCCCGGGGGCGTAGCCCGCAAGGCTCGCGGGTAAACACACCGAGAGCGGAGGTGAACATCCACGACCTAACCGTTTGACTCCGTACGGGGTTGTGACCTATGGGAGCCACATGGCCGCGGGGCGTTACGCCGCGAGCCTCGCGGGGGTAGCGGACTGTTTTCGGGAGTCGAATTGTAGGCCCAGCCAGTCATGAGGAGGTGCAACGGTGCTCATCCAATCCGAGACGGACGCAATCAAGCTTCTGTTCGAAACGACCCACCTCATGATCCCGGTCGTTACGGGGACTATGGGGCTTTATTTCGGAAGCGTTGGGTTTCTTTGGCAGCGTCGCCCCCATGACATTCAGTCGCGACTCTACTTCGCAGGTACGCCGGTCGTCCTCCTCATCCTGTCTCTTGGGTTTTGGAGCGGCACATTGCCGTGCTGCATCCGAGCCACCCTCAGCGCCGATGTCGCGCTTTTCTACATCGGTCAATACTGCGCGCAGGCTGCACACCTCCTCTTCTTCTTCGGCATCCTTGTCGCCGCTTTTTTCTTCTTGGCAGTCTTTCGTCGAGCGAATCCGCATGCGCTCGCCTAACATCAGCATGCAGCGGTCGCGCCACCAGTTCGACGCTTTGTTGACGCGTCGGCGGGCGCGCCGCTGATGCTCAGCGTTCGGCCACGTTTGCCACGAGGTTCCGGTCACGCTCCATACAACGAAACTGCCAAGACCAAGACTAGGAGGTGAGCAATGGACCGCGCGTGGAAGATCATGGCCGCCGTAGCTATCGCGCTCGGCGCGGCAGCCTTCTTCTATTCGTTTTACCTGCCGCCTGGCAGTTCGCTGGCCGTACTAAGTCAGGCCCTTGGTGCATCACTCGTTCCGGCTGGTATCATCTCTATCATCACATCTGTTGCATCGAGCCATGTGATTGAGCAGAATCTTACCGGACGCTTTGACTCTTCAAGCAGTGCCCTGCGAGACCACATAGCGTCCCTTGGCGATGCCGCGAAACAGGTGGGACATACAGTATCGGCCGGACTTCAGACTGCTACCGGCGAATTGCAGCAATCAATAGACGACCTACGCATCACCAACGACTTCCTATCGAGAGCTCGCGACCTTGGGGTAGTAATGATCTATGAGAACCGCAATCAGGCACTCGACCATTTTTTGGACCATCTCGAGGAATTCGTAAGTCGGGGACAAAATCCAGACGCCGCCGTCGACGACAAGCGCGAGGTCGTCTTTGTGGCCTCATCGCTCCGCGGAGTGATCGAGGACGATCCGAAGTATGCAGCGCAGCTTGAACGAATCATCGCTTCACGAGGGAAGGCCGAGATGCGCTTCTTATTGACTCATCCGATCTTCTCCGAACTTCGGGAGGCGCAGGAAAGTCGCCCGCCGGGGGGAATTGCGGTTGAGATCCTCCATGCGATTGCATGGCTTGAAGATCGAGGCGTCCCACCAAGCGACATTCGCGTCTACAAAGGCACGCCAACCTGCTTCATGGTCGCGTCATCGGAGCGAATGCTGATCAACCCCTATCCCTACCAGCGAGAGGCTTATCGGTCGTTTTGTATTGAGGCCGTCAGCACCAGAAACGAAAGAGGAGTCTATCACTCATTCTGGGTCAATCATTATATGAAGCCGTGGTACGGTGAGGATAAGCGACGCGACCATTTTATCCAACCTAATGCGTTGCGCTACGTTCACGAGGTGCTCGATGGCCCATTTCCTCAGGGGTGGACGGTAGCAAGCCAAGGCAGTCATGCATTCGCGGATTTCTTCGTGATCCATGACCCAGAAGGAATGTATCTCGCCGTCAATGTTCGCGGCCTAGAGAAGACGATTGCATACGAGAGGGACTCGGATGGCTCGTGCAAGGAGCTTCAGGTTGGCGACACGCTTTCGGTGAGATTGCTGGACCTAACGACGTGCGATCCCAAATGGTCTGATGTAGGCCAGATTCAACTCGATAGAGGACGAAACGGATTTTGGCATCGCAAGCTCAGCGACTACAAGTCATTTAGTAGCTACGCGATGATCGGTGTTTTCGATGACAGAAACCAGAGCCCCTTCCACTTTGAGAAGAATCCGAAACTGGAAGGACAGAATCTACCGTTGATGTGGAAATGGTTCCGTCACGAGGACGCATAGATGGGGTGTGCCGCTGAATGGCGCCGAACAAGCGGCTCAAGCGGGCCGCTTGAAAAGCGCGGTCGCTTAGCCGCAAGGCGTTCGGCTTGTCGATGATCACCGACCACGAGATGAACACCAGGAGGCGAAGGCGTCCCTCTCCCGCACCTCAGGGGAAAGAACGAGGGACAAGTGGTCCGATTCGGCCGATTTGAGTCGGTATTGCCGCCGGGTGGTGATGGAGTCAGCAGTGAGGATGTGCTGTCGCGTTTGGGAACGCAGGGCCGACTGTTCCAATTCCCGACATCTATCTTCCGGCTGAAGCATGGCCGCCGTGACGATCTACCAGGAGCGCTCACAATGAACCTGATCTGGCGACTTTTCATCGTTCTTGCCATGTGTGCGGCCACGACGGGCTGCGCCGAGCTGGCGCTCAAGCAGAAAGAGCGACAGATGGAGCGGGTGGCGCGCGATTGGACAATGACCATTCGCGCCAGCCAGGTCGTTCCAGTCTATCCGCTCAGTCAGGACATTCAGGTGGGTGACGTCTATCTCGTCAACCGGACCGTCGCCGCGCAAAGCAAACGCTATCGTGAACGGGGCTTCATGCCGACCGATCTGTTGATTACCAGGCTCGACGTCGGTGACTTCGGGCCCTTCTACCGCACTCGCGAGCACCGCATTGCCGGCGAGCCCCTGGTGCTCCCGGGCGCGTGGCGCGACCTGCCGGGTCCGCAAGGACCATGGGGGCGGTTTCCGAAGGCGGGCTTCCCAAGCTACACGTTCACCGTTTCCAACTCGGGAGGGCTCAGCGTCGCCGTGCCCGTCTCCGCCGTACCCGTGGCGCTCTCCGTCACGGGCGCAGCCACGGCCACCGGCTCCATCACGATCGCCGATGCCGTGACGTACGGCATGGACGCATCATCCGTTTATGCGGTGCTCTTGGACACTAAGGAGAGGGGTCTGCTGAACCACGCCGTGCCCCCCGAGAAATCGCTGTGGTACCTGCGGGTGATCACGCGGGTGTTCGCCGCGAAATCGTTCGACGTGGTGCTCAACGCCACGTCAACGCTCGGCGGCGGAGTCGATGCCGGTGCACCGCAGCCCGTTGCCGACGCCGGCGGCCACCTGGAAACCGGTCAAACCGTCACGCAGATCAACGAGCAGCTCGGGACGGTCGGCAGGCTGCTCGACACGACCGGCCTGCCGCTGCCCGGCGGATCGCTGCGCGCAACGTTCGCCGGCGGGCGCACAATCGGCTTCAAGGAGACGTTCGTCGAGCCGATCGTCGTCGGCTATCACGGCTTCGACGTCGCGATCGACGCGCAGGGGAACCTCGGACCGATCATCCCCACGTTTCAGGTTCTCGAAGACGACGCCGCGCCACCGCAGCCCACCGGACTCACCGATCAGGACTCGGCATACCTTGCGATGCTCGCCCTCCTGCGCAAGACGGCGCGCACCAGTGAGGGCGACGCGGCTCTCGTGACGGCCACACTCATCCTGGCCGCCAAACGCGGTGCCTTCGAGGCCAAGTACACAGAAATGCTCGGGCAGCGTCGCACTGATCCAGTGGGCGCCTGGGTCGCCGTGACCGCAGCCGACGCCACGACCGTCGGCGCACGGAACCGGCTCACGGGACTCGTGTCCGGGGCGATCCGTGAAAAGGAGATAGGAGAGTAAGCCATGCCACGATTCACTCGGGAGTATCTCCCGAACAACGTCTCCGGCACCGTAGCCTGGGGAAAACTCACCGATGCCATTCGCGCGGGCAACACGAGCGTAGAAGTGCTTGCGCGCGTCGTAAACGGTGAGGCCAAGTGGGAGCTCCGCTCCTGGGATGGCATTCGGACTGACGAGTCGAACTCCGCCGGAGCCTCGGAGAACACGGATCACTGACCAGGAAGGGAAAAGGACAAGTCCAATTTGTCGCCGTGACGAGATGATCGGCCCGGCCGAACCCCTATAAGGCCTCCGTTGTCAAGAAGACGCGGCGGTAGCGTCACGGGGGCGGGGGCTCTCGCGTGGAGGTGGCTGGGGGTCTGGATAGCCAGACAGGTTGATTCAGTAGGGTGCCGGAACTTCCGAGGCCTCGCTCGTCAGTACAGACCCCCATCGCTATCCGCTATCAAGACCCTCCGTTGCTGCGCAGCCCGCCTGCCCGCCGTGATGGTCCACAGAGTCTGGCGGCCGTACACGACACGTCATGATCACCCGCGGCCTCTCCGACCCACCGACTCCCTGCGTCTTGAGGATCGCGCTGCGACCGGTGCGCGGGCGCCCCTGCGCCCCGTCGCCCCCTGCCTTCGAGCACCCCGCGCACTTGCCATCGAACCCCTATCCGCCCTACAATCCCCATATTATGTGGGGAGCACCGTCGGTGTTCAGCGGTTCAGTTCAACGGGGCCTTTCCGCCATCCGGCGGCAACCATCCGCTCACCTCGCGCCGCGACGCGTGGCGCCGGATGGCGGAAAAACCCTTTATCGTTAGACGGCCTCACGATGACGATGGAACGTTCCTGTCCTTGGTCAGGCTTCGCG
>JACQVA010000120.1 GCA_016210005.1 Deltaproteobacteria bacterium
CGCCAAACTGGATCCCGCTTTCGCGGGAATGACGGCCATAACACCGAACCACGTTACCCACAAATGTGTCGCGCACCCGCCGGCGCCCAGTTGGTGCCGACCGCCACCGGGCCGGCCTATCAACGCCCGCAAGATTCCTGTCCGAAGAAGGACCCCTCGGGTGACAGGGATAGTGTTTGCTGCTCTGGCGCCACTTGCAGACGCTGGCGCACGGCGCCGGCGTCGAGATCGAGTGCCCCACAAATGCATTCGAACGAGTACGGCCAATCGGCTTCGTCGGCGAGGAACCAGTGCTGCGCCTCGCGGAAGAGCCGGCTGCCCTGCGGGTCCGTCGCACGGCGATACTTCTCGAGGCACTCGAGCGCGTCGTGAAGAACAGCAATCATCAGCCGCTCCTCAGGCGAATGCTTGCGCGGGGCTCTGAAGTGTTGCGAAGGTAGGATGATATCGAACTGCGAGTATCGATCAGGTGCTTCTGCCACTTCGCAATTTCCTCCGTCGTTGGTGGTTTGTTCATGGGGAGGGACGGCCGAGCGAAAACGCCGGAGCCGTCACCTGGCTCAGCGATCGGCGACCAGTCGCGTACCGCAATCGGCACAGAATGCGCTCCCCTGCCGTCGCGACAGCGCGTGCTGGGTCTCGCTGCACAGGGGGGCGCGAACCCGCTGGTTGACGATGCCGCCACACATCGGGCAATGGCGGACGGGGGCCTGCGCCCGCCGATGGTTGAGGTTATCACATAGATTGCGTTCTCTGCCCTGTCCCATCATCCCGATGACTCCTTTTCTCGGCGTTCTCAGTTAGGGCTCGCGCCTCGCACGGTGCTCAGCTCCTCGCCCCGGTCGAGCGCGACAAAACCGCCATCGTGAGCGGCGATCGGTAAAGCGCGCTCGTCCGCCTGAGCCAGCTCGCACATGGCGTCGGTACAGACCCCGGCACGAGCGCTGACTACGGCGAGCCTGCCCGTCATCCCGCCCGGGTAGGTGAACTCGCCCGGCCATCGGCTGCACGAGGCGCAGACCGTGCGCAGTCCCTGGCGCTTACTGATGGTCCACTGTCCACGATTGACATCGAGCAAGAGGCGGCCGTGCCGTCTGACGGACGCCTCGATGTATTCGACGAGCAGTTCGCGCTCGTAAGGCGTGCGCGCTGGCAGAATCAGCCCGCCGCCCTTGAAAGTAATATGTGCAGTGCCGTTCATTGGAGCCCTCTGGGTTGGGCGAGCGGCGCCCTTTCGTTGGCGAGAGCTGCTTGCTCCCGGGTAAGGCTCGAACGTTCCTAGGTGGGGGGGCCGTAGTACCCCCCGAGTGCGGGCCGCTGACGTGTCGACTGCCGGCACCCACCTTCCGCTGTTAGAAGCTCACTGTCAAGCCGGCGGAAACCGGCGGAACCTGGGCGCACGCGGGTGGCGCCCCGCCAGCTGGTCAAGGTGGCACAGAGCCTCCCCGGGGCGCTTTGTGCCTCGCTGGTTGCGTTTCTATCGCTATGCCGGGCGGGCCTTTTCCACCTCCACCCTGGTTCCCCGGTCGCTGCATCCGGGCTGTCCCATCATCACCATCGGTTGCAGGTGGAAATACCCGCCGGCCAGCTGTATCGGGTTCAACGGGCTTGGGAGCAGCTTCTGGTACGATTTCTCGTTCTTGAACTGAAACGGCTCCCAGGCGTGGTACACGATCACCTGGTGCGGCCGCAGGGCGGGCGACACCACGGCTTGGAACTCGGCCTCGCCGACGTCGTTGTAGACGCGGACCACCTCACCGTCGCCGATCCCGCGCTGCTCGGCATCGGCGCTGTTCAGGTAGATCACCGGTACGCCGCGCTGCAATTGCAGCAGCTTGCGATGATCGCGCCAGGCCGCATGGATCGACCACCGGTTGTGCCCACCGGTCAACTGCAGCGGGTAGTTGCCCCCGATCGGCGGATTGTCCTTGTGCACCGGCAGGGTCTCGCCCAGCTCCTGATAAAGCGGGTGATCGATGTAGAACTGCAGGCGCCGGGTGAGTGTGGGCCAGGGGAGCTTCTGCTGCACGTGCCAGCTGTTGGCCACGATGGTTTCGTTCGGCTCGATGTCCCCCGAGTTGCCGATGTGCACCACCCCGGTGCCGACACTGCTGAAGCGCTCGAAGCCCTTCTCCGCCAGCTCGGACCAGCCGATGCCGTTCAGATTCGTGGTGATCTCCAACATCTCCTGGAGCAGAGCTTGCGGGTTGTCCTCGGTGAAGCGCCGCTGGAAGGTGAAATTCTCGTAGCATTCGTCCAGCCGCCGCTCTTCGCCGTGGCGATCGCGGTAGGTGGTAATGCCGCGCGCGCGCGCCCGCTCCTGGATCTTCTTCAATAACAGGCAGTGAAACTGCCAGTCCGTCTTCGAATCGCCGACGGGTCGCACCGCCTCGACCGTCGGGTGGCTGAAGGGCGCCAGGCCCGAGGACCAGGCGATGTCGTCCTTTTCGTAGTAGCCGGCCGCCGGCAGCACGTAGTCGCTGTAGCGCGCGGTATTGCTCATGCGCCAATCCAGGGTGACCAAGAGCTCGAGCTTCGGCAGCATATGCTCGCGCAGTTTGTGATATCCGCGCACTCGGCGGAGCGTGTTGCCCCCGACGCTGAACAGGATGCGCGGCGCGGTCTTGGGTAGGAACTGCCACCCTTGCTCGACCGCCTCGGCGAGGTAGTCGGCGAACTCCCGCGGCAGGGCAGGATCCCAGCGCTTGGCGTCGCCGTACTGCTCCTTCAAGCCGCCGTGCTGGTAGTGGAACAGAGCGGTGGCGACCAGGTTGCCGCGGGCGTAATCCTCGCGCGCGAGATGATACACCATCATCTCGGTGGAGTAGCCGGCCAGCTTCATGCGCGCCATCTCGGGCAGCAGCTTGGCCGTCATCAGGGCGATGCCGATCTTGGGCGAGTACTTGCCGCTGGCGACGTTGAGTGGATCGGCACCCGAGACGGAAAGCATGGGGACGGCGGAATAGCCGGCGCCGCGCCGGCCGAAGTGACCGGCCAGGGCGAACACCAGCAGGATGCTCCGCTCCATCTCCAGGCCGTGGTAGAACTTGCCGAGATTGGTCTGGGTGATGTTGGAGCAGGCCCGAGCATTGGCGATGCGCCGCGCCAGCGCACGGACGATGGCGGCCTTTACCCCGGTGATCTTTTCCGTCTGCTCCGGGGTGTACCCTGCGAGCTGAACCTTCAGTCGCTCGAACACCGTAGTGACCTTCACCGCGCCCTCGCGGGTCTTGACCTCGAAGACTCCTTCCAGCGCCGGCTTGATCGCCCCGAGCTTCAAGCTGCGCCTGGGGCTCTCGATCACTTCGTTGGCTGCGGTATCGAAGACATAGAATACATCGTCCGCGCCGCCGGACTTCAGATCGCTCCGGCGTAGAAACCGCCCGTTGTCTTGGCGCACGAGCAGCGGCATGTCCGTCTGCTCGGCCATGAACTCGGGCTTGTAGATCTTCTCGGCGACGATCACCTGCGCCATCGACAGCGCCAGGGCGGCATCGGTGCCGATGTTGACCGGAACCCATTCGTCGGTGTGAATCGCCGAGGGGCTGAAGTCGGGCGCAACGCAGACGACGTAGGCGCCGCGGTAGCGAGCCTCGTAGATGAAGTGGGCGTTGGGGATGTGGGTGTAGTTCGGGTTGCCACCCCAGATGAGGATCAGGTCGCTGTAGCAGAGGTCATCCATGGAACTGGTGAAGATGAGCTTGCCGGCCGTGGTGGTGACGCCGGGCGCATGGTCGCCCATCTCGGCGGTGTTCTCGAAGATCGGGGTATCGAGCAGATAGGCGCTGCGCGTGAGGCCGAGAGCGTGGCAACCATTGCTCGATGAGGAGCCGAGGTCCCAGTAGATCGACCCGGGGCCGGCCTCGGGGGCGGTGATCGCGCCGACGAACTTGTCGGCGATTTCCGCCAGCGCCTGATCCCAGGTGATGCGCTGCCACTTGCCTTCACCACGTTCGCCGAGGCGCTTCAGCGGCACGGTGAGGCGCGAGCGGTCGTACATCCGCTCGCTGTAGCAGGCACCCTTCTGGCAACCGCGGGGATTGAAGTCAGGCAGTTCGGGGCGGACTTGCGGGTAGGCCGCGACCTGTTCCTCGCGCCAGACGATGCCGTCCTTCACGTACACGTTCCAGGCACAGCGTTGATAGCCGCAGTTGGCGTAATGGGTGCCTTTGACCACCCGATCCCAAGTCCATTGCTTGCGGTAGAGGTCATCAACGCCACGGTAGCCGGGATCAGGGAGCCCGGCCGCCGCATCGGCGCTGGCGGTGCCCGTTGCTGCTCGGCTAAAGCTGAGATTGAGCAGCGTCAAAGCAGCGGTGCCGCCGGTTGCTTTTAGAAAACCTCTGCGAGTCAGCGTTCGATTCATTAAAGACTCCTACCTCGCCAAGCCGTTACGGCTAAGCAGGCGTCGATCACGACGCCAACCCCAAGCCGCGTGCCCATTGTCTGCGTAACGCGCCTAGAAACCCTTGTGGCGACGTGTTCGACCAGGCACACTTGGCGGGCACACGTGGATTGATGCATTCTCGGGCACTCCTCGGTCAGGATGTCATAGAGTGCCGCCGGGTAAAAGCTTGCACCAGCAATGCCCCTGGTGAGACCCCTGTCATCTCATCATCGGGCGGGGCGAGCGCACGCTCATGAAGCAACACTGGCAATCCGCCGCAGCGCCTGGCCCAGCGCGCCGATGACGAGCCAGCCCGCCGCGGTGACAACCACCGTCGGGCCGAGCGGCAAGTCGAAACGGTAGGACAGGTAAAAGCCGGCGAAGGCGCTGAGCGCTCCCAACAAAGAGGAGACGGCACAGAGCGGCAGGAAACCCCGCACGGTGCGGCAGGCCGCTAGCGGCGGCAGCAGCAGTAGACCGAAGACGACCATCGGCCCGACGGTCATCACCCCGATTGAGATGGCGATCCCGACGATGGCGAACAAGACCGCTTGCCAGAGGGCCACCCGACGGCCGAGGGTTGTCGCAATTTCCGGGTCGTAAGACACCAGTAGAAGCTCGCGGTGGAATGCCGCGAGGGCCAAGCCGAGTGCGCCGTAGGCAATGGCGACGACGACGAGCGTCTCGTAGCTGATCAACAGGATGTCCCCTTTCAGCAGCGCCAGGAGCCGCGTTTCACCAAGCGGGTCGGCGGCAACGAAGAGAATGCCGAGGGCGCCGGCGACCACAAAGACAGCACCGATGCGCCCTTCGGAGTTGCCCGGCCGCCGTTCGAGCAACGCCAGGCCGAGGATGGTGAGCAGGGTGAGTGAGAGCGAACCGGCAAGCGCCATCCAGCGCTCCTCGAGGTCGTGCGGCAGGAAATGCCAGCCGAGATTGTGCAACAGGAAAGCCAGGGCGATGCCGGCCGAGGAAATCTGCGGCAGAGCGACACCGAGAAAGATGATCCGGCGCAGGATGAAGTACACCCCGACCCAGGGGCAGACGATGCCGACCAGCAAACATGCCAGCAGTGCATCGCGGAACAGGAAATCCGGGCGCACGATGGCGGCGAGATCACTCATGGTCCGCGACCTCGGGAACCAACATCGTGCGGATGTGTTCCGGTGTAAGCATTTCTTCCGGTGATCCGCTGCGCAGCTCGCCCCGGTGCACCCAGATCACGCGGTTTGCCACTTGCTCGACCGTGCGCAGGTTGTGGCTGACCATCACGATGGCCATGCCCGTGCGCAAGAACTCTTTCACCAAGTCGATCACCGCAATCTCGGTTGCGAGATCGACTCCGGTTGTCGGCTCGTCGAGAAGCAACACGTTTGGCCGGGAGACCAGTGCGCGCGCAATCAGGACTCGCTGGCGCTCGCCTCCCGAAAGCTCGTTGAAGAGACGGCTCTCCCAATCCTGGGCACCGACCGAGGTGAGCGCCTGCGCCACGGCGCGAGCCGATGCTTCCGCAAGCCGCTTGAACGGCCGCAAGCGGCGATACGCGCCCATGCGCACGACTTCCCGCACCGTCACCGGAAAGATCGGATCGAGGCGTTCTCGCTGCGGCACGTAGCCAAATCGCACCGGGGGATCGGCGCGGCAACCTACCGTGCCCGCGAGCGGCGGCAGGATGCCGAGCACGGTCTTGAACAGGGTGGTCTTGCCGCTGCCATTGGGCCCGAGCAGGGCCAAACACTCGCCTTCGTGCACGGCTAGGGAGACCTCACGCAAGACCACCTTGCCGGCGTAACCAACAGCCACACCCGCGAGCGACACCGCCGCCGGTGCCAAGGCGTGCCCGACCTGCGCACTGCCGGCGTCAGTCATCTCTTATGCCCCATCCCGGCTTTCATCATCTGCCCGCCGCCAGAGCTGCCGCCAAGGTTCGCACATTGTAGTCGACCATCGAAAGGTAGTCGGCCGCGGCCGCCACGCTGCCCGTCTGATGCGCCAGGTGAACCACCTGAGCACCGCTCGCGCGTGCCACCAGCGAGGCGTGCTTCGGGTCGTAGTAAGGTGCCGTGACTACGAGCTTGATGTGCTCACTTTGAACCAGCGCGATGACATTTTCGAGGTGCTTCAGCGCCGGTGGGATGCCGGGTTTCGGCTCCAGATGGGCGGCGACGACGAGGCCAAATCGGCGAGCCAGATACGGCCACAAATTGTGTTCATCGACAAACTTGGTGCCGTAATAGGGCGCCATCGCTCCAAGCCACCCTGCGAGCGCAGCGCTATCGCCCTGCTGCGATAGGAAGTCCATCAACTTGCCGTGCTCGTGCAAGACCGCCAGCTGCTCGGCGTCATACTCGCCGGCCAGCCGCTCGCCGGCGAGTGCCGCGGCCAAGCGCTGGCGGCAATCATCGTACCGGCGCGCGTACTGGTCGCGCCGGCCGGGTTGAAGCGCACTCAGGCGATCGCGGATGAGCGCAGCAACTCTCAGCCCGTTGAGCGGATCGAGCAGGTAGTGCGGGTTGCCGAACGGGTGGACATCCCCCTGCGAGCGATCAATCGGCGCCGGCGGAACCTCGAGCGGAGCGATCACCGTCGAGGCGTCGATAAAACCCGGGTTCCCGGGCAGGACTTTGGCATTGCGCGCTCCCTGCAAGAGCAGCGGCGCGTAGCCGATTTCCAGTTCCAACCCAGCCTGCACATAGAGATCGGCTTCGCTCAGCGCCTTGATCAGACTCGGCTTGGCTTCAACGAAGTGTGCATCCTCCGGCCCCTTGGCGGCAACCGTGAGGGTGATCTCGTCGCCGCCCACAGCCAGCGCGAGGCTGCCGAGGTCCGGCAGCGTGGCGTAAACCTTGATCGGCTGCGCCTGGGCGCGAGATACTAGCGCGCATCCGACTACGAAGAGAGAGATGAAACCCAGCGCGGCCAAGCTGCCCGCGCCCCGCACAAAAGCAATCATATCACATCTCGTTCCACGGCTCAGTACTGATGGGCGGGATGAGCGCCGTAAAGGATTTCGGCACCGAGCCAGACCGAGTGGGCGTCGTCTGGCTCGAGATGCTGGGCGAGATCGTAGTTGTACTGGACGCGGAAGCGAGAGTACTCGGTCGGATACCAAGCCAGCAGGGGTGAAAGCCGGTAACGATCATCGCGCAGAGGCTCAGACTGCCGTCCGCCCACGCTCTGACCACGGCTGCCGGCGTACTCCCAACGCAGGCCGCCAGCCCAACCATGGCGGAAGCCGTACAGCGCCTGCGTGTAGAGTCCCCAGTCGCGAAGGATTGCACCAGCAGCCGGCGCGTAATCCCGCTTCATGACCTCCGATTGCCAGAGGAAGAAGGGCCAGCCGCGGAAATTATTCGCCGGCCGCCACCGCAGCTTGAAGTCACCGCCGTAGATCCAGGTGTCGCCGTCGGGGCCGGTGGCGTTGGGTCCGTGCAGGCCCGACATCGCGAACAGCAGCGCGGTGTCCTCGGTGAGATCCCAGGCGTTGTTCCAGCGGGCAAGATACAGGAGATCGCCGAGATTGCGGGCGCCGGTGTCCGCTGCCGGAAGTCCGCCAATTCCTTCTTCGCCAATGAAGCTCACCGTGGTTTCGCCTTCGCGGGCGTTCTGTGCGCCCACGTGCAGCTCCGAGAACCACGGCAAGGGCGTGAGCCAGCCGAGCCGGAAACCCGCAGCCCGCAAGCCGTCGGGACCGAAGAGGCGGGTGTTGATCACCGGCTGATCGATCCAGTCCCAGGCATGCGGGTGCGTTGGGTTGATGCGGCCGAACTCCGTGAAGAAGTGCCCGGCCTCGAGCTGTAAGCCGTGGGGCAACGACTGCGTCGTGAGAAACGCCTCTTCGAGCTCCACGCCGCCCGAGGTGTAGACGATGTGCGCCTCGCCTGTCAGGTATGGATCAACGGCGCCCGTGAGGGACAGCTCGGCTTGTTGAAGCGTAAAGCCACGCCGGTTGGGATCATGGCCGCCCGCCTGTAGTCCGGCAATCTCATCATCGGTTGCCGTCGAGGTCCCGCCTACGGCGAGAACCACCAGCGCGACGTCAATCAGCCGAATCTTTCCGCCAGCGAGCGGCCGCGACCAGAGATCGGACGGCGGCGCGGTCTCGGGTGGGCGCACCTCTTCGACGGCCCGATCGAGTGCCGCCTTCTTGCCGGCCCCGGCTGCCGCATTCTCCGCCTCGATGCGGAGCCGGTCCACCTCCCGCTCGAGCGTGTCGAGCCGCTTCTGCCTTTCCTGATCGTTCTTTCGCAGCGCCCCGATCTCGCGTTTCAGCTGATCGATTTCCGAGGACTGCGCCATTGCCGCCAGCGGTACAAGCGCCAATGCTGCCACCAACCCGGTGAGTCGGTGCCAACGCCGAAGCTGCCAGTAGTCCATGTCTTCTCTCCTCGCATGGGAAAGGGCCCCGCGTGCCAATGCCGGATGGGGAGCGCCCCGGACGGGTTGCTCCTGATGCCCGCACTTTGGGGTAACCGCGTTCGTGAAAACGAACGACGACTAGGCGAGGAGGGGCGGTGCGCGCGGCCCGGCGGCAGTCAGCTCGATCGAGCTGACACTTGCGCCGGCAACCACCGGCGCCGCCAATGTAAGCGGCGGAGAGACAGAGACCGCAAGAGTGGACAGCAGTGTCTGGTGCGAGGTGCGGATGAGTTGGCATGCCGGGCAAGTCGCGCCGTCGTGGTGCTGCGGCGATGAATCCGGAGCGAGCGCCGCAGAACCGGCGCTTGCCGGCCTACCCGACTCGCTCAGATCGAACTCAACCTGCCCCCCGTGCAGCAACGGAAGGGTGAGCTGTACCGCCAAGCCGCAGAGCGCGAGCGAGATTCCGAATCGCCTACGCCACCCTGGAATCGCCGATACCACCATAACTAGCAGCAGCGCGCTCTTACCAACGGCGCCATACTCCGTCAACCGTCATCTCACCTAGCGCGCCACAACCTCAGTGGCGCCGGCGTTGTATACGTCGTCACTGCGGGCGTTCCACTCGTTGCCATCGAGCTGCACGTCGGTGATTGCCCCGAGGCGCTCGGCGTCAAAGACAACGCCGTAGCGAACGCGCGGGGGCGAGCGCTCGTCGCTGACGCGGTTGTGGCGCAGCCGGTGCCCGGCGCTGGTGTTGCCGACGCCGTCGATCATGAAGCGAAAGGCCGCGCCTACCGGGTGGCGCCCGTCGAGCCAGCGCTCGGAGAGGTTGAGGTTACGGAAGACGTTGTCGGACGCGGTCAGTCGTTGCGGCACTCTGACATTGCTCAGGCTGAAGTCGGTGATCACGACGCCGTCGCCGCCGCAATCGCTGATATCGTTGCCGTGCAAGGAGATGTCGGAGACATCGCCGGAGAGCTGTACTGCGATGCTGCCCGCAGCCTGCTCGCAGTCGATACGGTTGTGCGCCAGCGTCAGATGTGTGACCGGCGCCGCGCCGTTGACGTATACACCCACCGGCGGCTGCGCGTGCGAGCGCCGGCCGAGGGTGATGAGGTTGTCGGACACCAAGAGGTTGCGGCTGCCGGCGCGCTCGCCCGGGGCGCGCGGCGGGGTGATCACCACGCAGCCACTGGCCCTCGAGTCGAGCTGACAGCCGCTGATGACGTTGCCGACCACCGCGGTGTCACTCGAACTCACCGCGACCCCGGCCGCCCGGTTGATACTCAGGGTATTGCCGCTGATGGTGACCGCGCGCATCTCGGTGTCGGCGAGTCCGCCGCTGGCGTTGTCGCTGACGATACCGCCGGTATCGGTACAAGTATTGCCGCTGATGGTGGTGCGGCCGCTGTCGCCGGCGTTCTGGCCTTCGAGCGCGATGCAGGGACCGCGCACGTGGCTGATGGTGTTGCCGGTGATGGTGTTTTCGCTCGCCCCGCCGGCGGCCGCGGCGATGCCGAACATCTCGCCGTAGTCGCCGCCGGCAATGATGTTGTTGGCGATCACCGTTCGGGTTTGGCGCGCAGCGGCGATGGCGTCGGAAAAGGGCGCGTTGCGAGCGACGTTGATGGCGTTGCCGACGCCGCGCCCGGGCAAAAGCTGGCCGCGATCGTCGCTCTGCGCCCGCCCGCGGTTGCGCTCGATGCGATTGCCTTCGATACGCACGTCCGAGCAACTCAGCGCCCCCAAGCCGCCCCGCAAATTGTTGCCGATGCGCAAACCGCGCAGCGTCAGACCGTCGGTGGCCCAAGCGAAGACGGCATAGTTGCGCAGGTCGTCCGGCGGCGGCGCGCTGGCGGTCTCGATCTGGCCAGTCATGTCCCAGCTGCAGTTCTCGATCGCGACGTCGTAAAGGCGATGGCGGCCGGCGTTGTCGCCGGTGCCACCCGGCGCCGCCAGAATGGCCGGGTTGACCAGCACCGCCGCCTGATCGAAACCGTGAGTGACATGAATCGTCGCCGGGGCCATGCATGCCAGCGTCACCGCCGGACGATTTATGACGATCATGGTCGCCTGCTCGTAGTCGCCCGGCGCGATCTCGATGCGTTGGGCACGCGACGGCAGCTGCTCGCCGTCTTGGCGAAGCGCGGCCAACACGTGCACCGCGCCCGGCGCCAACCCACGCACTTGCAAGCGCTCGCGATCGGGGCCACTGGCTGCGAAAACACCGTAGCTCAGACCCGGCTCAGCCGGCACTGTCACGCGCACACCTTGTCGCGCCGCAACACGCACCTCTTGCACTGCCCCGAGTTTGACCAAGCGCTCGCCGGCGTAGCCAGCAACAATAACGCGGACCGTGACCGGGGCTCCAGGGCCGTTCGGGTAGTAAGGCACCTCGCCGAGGCGGCGGTTGAAGAACTCCGTCGCGTCGATCAAGCGCACGCTCGTCTCAGGTGCGACCTCTTGCGCTTGCAGGCTCTCGCCGCCAGGCGGGCCGGCGTAAACGCTATACGTGGCCACCGGCGACATCGCCAGCGGCAGGGATATTTCGAGCGCCTCGCCCGCACCGATAAGTACGCCTTGCGGCTCGCCGACCGCCACCGTTTCACCATTAACCGCCACGCCGGCCACCACCACGCTGTACTCGCCGGGATTCAGGGCGGTCACCATCTTCGGCACGGCGCGCGCCTTTACACCGGCTGGCAGCGGCGCAATCAGCATTCCGCCAACCACGTCAACTGCGGCATCGGGAATCAGCACGGCCGGGGCTTGCGCCAACGCCTGATTCACCGCCGCACCCAGATCGTCTCCGGCGCGCACGGGATCGATAACCGTCACCCCGGCCGGCGCGATACCGTGGGCCAACATCGCAGCCGCCATCGTCACTAAACGCAACCTCGTACTCATAGGCGCCCGGCTACCGCTCTTCATGCCAGCACTCGATACATCCAGCCACCGAGCCAGCGCGTCACCGCCAGCGGCAGGTGTCGCCACACGGCGCGAATCGCGCGCAACCGCGCGGAGTCCTCGGACTGCGCACCGACACCGGTCACGCGCGGGAAATAATAGTACGGCAACGGCTGCGCCACTGCGCCCCAACTGCGTTTGAAGCGCGCCAGGCCGGCGTTCTCGCGCACCGTCTTGCCCAGGTCGAGCGCGGCCAGGTCTGCGCTCTTCGCCCACGCGATCGCGCGCCACAGCACGAGGCTGTTCGGTTGCACCTCGAGGCGGCGCGGATCGGCGGCACTGAACTTGTAGTAGAGGCAGGCGCCAAAGCGCAGGAACACGGCACTAGCAATCGCCCGCCCGCCGTGGCGTGCAGTCACGACAAAGCCGGCGTCACGCGCGAGGAACTCCCGCCCCAGTAGCTCGAAGAAGCGCCACGACTGTACCGGCACGCCCAGCCTGCGGCGCGTGATTTGGTGCAGCCGGTAGAACTCCCGCAGAGCCGGCAGGTCGGCGGCCTGGGCGACGCTGACGCCCGCGCGCAAGGCCCGCTTGCGTCCCCACCTGACCGAGTCCGAGAACGCCCGCTCGAGCAGGTGCAGCGGGCGCTCGAGCGACAGGAGATACGAATCATTGTGCAGCGTCTCCGCCAACTGTGTGCGCGCGCTGTCTGCCAGCGCTCCACGCACCTCCAGGGCACGCCAGTTGCGCTCGCCGGCGTCGCGCAGGGCCGCAGCCAACAGCGCACTGACGGCATTCGCTCCACCCACCGGGCCGCCGGCATCGGAAAACGGCAGCGACACCCAACGCCGGCCGCGCCATAAGCCACCGAGTTCGAACCCGGGCAGGCCGCCGATCACCTTGCCCTGCGCGCTCGCAACGTAATAGCGCGGCGCGAACCCGTAAGTCGCCGCGATCACCCGCGCCCAAGCCTGCGAGTGATACAGCGCCGCGCCCGGCAGGGCTTCGACCGCAAGCCAGCGGCTGTCGCCGAGCGGATCGATGACCTCAACGCTAATCATGCGGCCCGCGGCGGACGAACTGGCGACAGAACAGCTCGAGCGTAAGCAACGCCAAGATCTGCCGTTCGTAGTTCTCCTCTCCGACAGCGTGCGCCTGCAAGATCGCTTCGACGCCGTCGAGGGCAAAGTAAGCTCGCCAGGCAGCATTCGGCGCCAGCAGCGTGTCACGCACGTAGTCGCGCAGTTCGGCGCGGAACCAGCGTGCCGTCGGTACGCCGAAGCCCAGCTTGCGCCGGCGCACGATGTGCTCGGGCAGCCATGCCATCACTGCTTGTTTGTGGATGTACTTGCGCACCATGCCCTTGAGCTTCAGCGCCGCCGGCACGCTTTCCGCCACCTGCATCAAGTCCAGGTCGAGAAACGGTACGCGGGCTTCGAGCGACCAGGCCATGGTCATCTTATCACCGTAGAGCAACAGGTCGTCGGCCAGCGACAGCCGAGCATCGATGTACATCAGCTGCGACAGCGGATCGAGAGCCCGCACCCCCGCGCGCCAGCGCTCGATCGGTGCCAGCAGCTGCGCCGGCGACAGCCGTGAGGGCTCGCCCCACAGCCGCGCCATCATCGGCGCCGGCAGCAGCGCGTAGAGCGCGAGGAAGCGGGTGGCATCGTCGGCGTTGCCGAGCGAGCGCACCGCACGCTTGAGCCGCTCTTGCCCCGGCAACCGCTCCACCAGCGGCGTCACCAAAAGCTGGCGCAAGCAGGCCGGCAGCCGGCGGTACCACACGCCGTAGCGCTCGCCGAGGTAGCGATGGTAGCCGCCGAAGGGCTCGTCCGCCCCCTGGCCGGTGAGTACGACTTTGACCTGCGTGGCGGCCAGACGCGCCAGCACGAACAGCGGCACGATCGAGGTGGTGGTGGTCGGCTCTTCGAGATGCCGAATGCACGCGGGCAACGCCTCGGCAAACTCGCGCGCTGACAGCGTTACTTCGTGGTGCTCCGTGCCCAGCCAAGCGGCAACCTCGCGCGCTGCACCGAGCTCACTCAGCGGTTCGTCGCCGGCAAAGCCGACGCAGAATGTCCGCACGCGTGAGCCGCGGCGCGCCATCAGTGCCGTGATCGCCGAGGAGTCGACCCCGCCGCTCAGGAACGCCCCCACGGGCACGTCACTGACAAGCTGCCGTTCGACGGCGCGACTGAGGCGCTGGCGCAGGCTGGCGACATACTGCGCCTCACTCAGCCCGCAATCGGGCTGCGGTACCGGCGCCCAATAGCGCTCGCCACGTAGACCGCGCTGATCGCAGATCACCCGGTGGCCCGGCGCCAAGCGCTGCACCCCGCGCAGCAGCGTGTGCGGCGAGGGCACGAAGCGATAGTGAAGAAACAACTCCAGCGCAGCCGGATCAATCTCCGCCGCGACGCGCCCGGACGCCAGCAGGGCTTTGACTTCGGAGGCGAAGAGTAGAGTGTGCCCACTGGTTGTGTAGTAGAGTGGTTTCACGCCGAAATGGTCGCGCGCCAGCAGCAGCCGCCGCTGGTTCGCGTCCCACAGAGCGAAAGCGAACATGCCGTTGAAACGCAGGACGCAGTCATCGCCCCATTGCTCGTAAGCGTGCACGATGACCTCGGTATCGCTGCGGCTGCGGAACGCGTGCCCGTGCGCCTCCAGTTCGAGGCGTAGCTCTCTGAAGTTGTAGAGCTCGCCGTTGCAGACCAGCCAAACGCGCTCGTCCTCGTTGGCCATCGGCTGGTGTCCGCCGTTGAGGTCGATGATGCTCAGGCGGCGGTGCCCGAGCGCAACCGGGTCGCAGACATGGTAACCGGCGTCATCCGGCCCTCGATGCACCAGCGTCTCGGTCATGGCGCGAATCAATTCAAGATCGGGGGCCGCCGCCTCCCCATATGCAAACGCGCCCGCGATGCCGCACATCGGGATCAGCTTCGGCTGGGGGTAGTCCGCCCCGCTTCGGCCAATTTGGCAGCCGCCTGCGGTACGGCCACGGCGGCCTCGGGCGAGACGACTGCGCGATAGACCGCCAGCAACCGTTCAGCGATGCGCGGCAGCGACACCAGCTCGGCACGCGCGCGCCCCTGGGTACGGCGAGGTGGGTCGAGCACGCGTGCTAAGGCTGCGGCCACCGCCGCCGGCTCACGCTCGACGATGTGGCAGTGCGCGGTATCAGCGATGACTTGGCGCACGTCGCCGACATCGACCGAGACGATCGGCAGGTTGCACGCCATCGCCTCTTTCACCACCACCGGTCCGCCTTCCCAGTATGCGGTTACCACCAAGGCGTCGGCGGCCGCCATGTACCACGGCACCTGCTCGTACGGCACCACCGCCCGCGGCTGCGAGTGGGTACACACCAACTCGACCGGATCGGCACGGTTACGATTGAGGAGGTCAACCGCGGCCCGCGCCACGGCGAAGCATTTGCGCGGAAAAGCCGGATTGGCGGCAAAGAACACGAAGCGCCGCGCCGGCTCCCAGCCGAGGTGGGCGCGCGCGGCCGCGCGGTCGCGCGGGACAAACAGCTCGGTGTCCACGCCGCAGGGAATTACGTGTACGTCAACACGGTCGAGTACCTGCGCCATCTCTTGCGACACGGCGATCACCGCCGCGACGTGATGCGCCAGGCGGCGGTGAATCTGCACCCACAGGCGGCTCCACGCCGTGGGCCGGCCGTAGGCATCCGGCGTCCCGAGTAGATCGTCGCCGTGAAAGGTCACTACCGAAGGGCATCGCGACTGCGCCGCGGCGACGATGCCGGCGTAGCCGTAATGGGCGTGCACGACATCGTACGGCGCCCGTGCCAACAAGGCCCGCAGCCGCGGGATCGCGCGTGCGTACTTGCCGCGCTCGGCGCGATGAATCACGAACGAATCGACCGTGAGTCCGAGCCGCCGCAGCGAGCGGACTTGCAGCTGCAACCAAGGATCGAAGCCGCTCTCGTCGTGCGAGCGCGAGCCGCCGATGACCAAGACCTTCACCGGCGCTCACCCTGATCTCGGTGCGGGGAAGCCTTTCGCCCACACACGCTGTCGTAAACCTCGGCCACCTCGGCAGCCATATGGGCGGCGGAAAAGCGCGCAGCCACACGGGCGCGCGCCTGCACACCGATCGCCTGGCGGCGCCCGCCGTCGCGCAGCAAGTCGATCACGGCTGCGGCCATCGCCGTCACGTCGCCCGGCGCCACCGCCACGCCAGCGCCGGCCTCGATCAACTCGCCGGCACCGCCGACGCTGAAGGCGGCCACGGCAACTCCGGCGGCCATCGCTTCGAGCATCGCCAGCCCGAAGGTTTCGCGTTCGGAGGTCGACACCATGACATCGAATGCTGGATAGATGCGCTCGATATCCGACACGTTGCCGAGCAGATCGATCCGTTCCCTCAGCCCGGCGGCGGCAATATCGGCAACCACGGCGGCACGTTCTGAGCCGTCGCCGGCAACGACAAAGCGCGCCTGCGGCACGGCCGCCGCTACCTGTGCTGCCACCGCCACGAATTGGCGGCAGCCCTTCTCGGGCTCGAGCCGACCGACGAAGCCCACGAGGGGATCCGCGATCACATCGCCGGCGCCAAGTGCCCGGCGAGCTTCGGCGTGCGACGGCGAAGCTCCCGGCTCGAGCCCGTGATAGATGACGCGCACCTTGTCGGTGGCGACGCCGTGCGCCAGCAGCTCGTCCCGGGTGACCCGCGAGTTAGCGATGAAGCAATCCACAAAGCGGGACAATAGCCGATAGCTCAGCCGCTGGTCGAGTCGCCGCGGTGCCAGAGCGAGGTGCTCGGTCACCACCAGAGGAATGCCGCCCAGCCCCAGCGCCAGAATCGGCGCGACAGCCATGCTGGAGTGATCGTGGACGACGTCGCAGCGCAGGCGGCGGACCAGCCGGTACAGCTCCAGCGCACCCCGTGGATCGTAAGCCCGGCGCATGCCGAGCACGTGCACGGGAATACCGGCGCCAGCCAGCTCCTGCGCCACCGGCCCGCCGGTACAGAGGAAGGCTACGGACTTCTCGAAGCGCGGCGGCAGGGCCCGGATCAGCGCGACCACGTGGCGCTCCATCCCTGCCCGTGCGCCTTGCCAGAGGAGAAACAGGACGCGCCGCCGCGCCGGCTCAGGTGACGGCATCGCTTAGGTGCCGCCGGTTTCTCGCTTGCTGCGCCAGCCACTTGGCGCCGCGCACAACCGCCACCAGCGCCAGATCAACGGCACTGGCCGCTGCCAGCAGCGCGGCTGCGGCCCAACCGAGATGCCGGCGGGCATAGGTGAGCAGGTCCTGCACCGTCAGCCAGCGCAGCCACAGCCGGGGCACTTTGCGCGTGCTGGTCGAGCCGTGATGGCGAACGCGCGCCGCCGGCATGAAACACACGCGCCAGCCCGCGGCCCACAAGCGGTGACAAAGATCGTCTTCGGTGAAGTACAAGCGGTAGCGCTCGTCGTACCAGCCGACGGCTGCGAGTGCCGATCGGCGCGCGAACAGAAAGGCATCGGAGATCACGTCGACGTCCCGCAAGGCCGCGGCAGTCGGCGTCTGCGCTAGCGGCGGCTGCCGCTCCCGCCACCACAGCCACGGCTGCAGCGAGCCGAGAAGATCCCGCGCCGTTCTTCGCTTCCAGTAGTGCGGCACCTCGGTGGCACCGCCGGCGGCATCGCCGATGACGGTGCAGATCGCCGCGCCGACCTCTTGATGCTGGCGCAGCGCCGCCGCCATCGCCGCGGCGGTGTCCGGCTCCAACACCGTGTCCGGATTGAGCACCAACACGAACTCGCCGCGCGCCGCCCGCAGTGCCTGATTGTTGGCTGGGGCAAAGAAGACGTTGCCCGGGTTGCGGATCACACGACAGAACGGGAACGCCGCCGCCTGGGCGGCGCTGTCATCGACCGAAGCGTTATCCACGACGATGGCTTCCAGGTCGATCCCGCGCTGGCAGCCGACGGACTCCAAGCACTCGCCGATGGTGTCGCCGGAGTTGAAGGTGACGATGCAGACGGAAAGCGCGGGCGGCGCGGTGCTCATACGGCGGCACTCCGCAGCTCAGGCTCCGCCTCCCGGCTGACGCCCTCGCCGCTCTGCGGCGCGGCCGAGCGGCTGGCCGCCGCCTGCAGGGCCAGGTCACGGCGGAGCTCGCGCGAGCGTTGGTACTGCCGCTCGATCAACGCCATCAGCAGCGCGGCCACCATCACGTAGGGAGCATAGGCGAAGGACAGGGAACTGAGGCTGAGGAACTGCACCACGAAGCACAGGTGGCAACCGGCCAGCGCCGGCCCCATTACGCGGCCGGCGCCGTCGGGAGCCCGCGTAGCGAGCCACCAGCCCCGCTGCAGCACCAGGTAGCTGAACCAGGCGATAGCGATCAGACCCAAGGCGCCAAGTTCCACCAGCACCGTGGCCACGCCGTTCTCGCCGCCGAGCAGGGTGAATTCACCGCTGCTCATCTCCGCCGCCATCGCCAGCTCCATTGCCCGCACCTGGGTGGTGGCAAAGCCCAGGCCCCAGATGAAACTGCTCGGCTCCTGCGTCATCAGGTCCACGCGCGTGCTCAGAATCTCGAGGCGCTGTCCGAAGGTACCGCCGAGCTCGCTGAGGTCCGCAAACGTCGAAGCAAAGCGGTCGCCGAACAGCCGCAGCGCGTCGCCAACATCGCGCTTGGCCACTTGCGCCGTGAAGATGCTGAGCACCGCCAGCGCCACCGCCGCGCCGGCGATCAAGCGCGCCGCCCGCCAGCGCGGGAACTGCAGGCCGCGCCGCATCGCCCACCACAGCCACAGCGAGCCGATGATGACCGCCAGCCAGCCGTTGCGAGAGAGGTCGACCAGGATCCCGACCGCTGCCAATCCCAGCATGCCGGCCGTCACCCACTGTGCGCGCCAGCCACCCGAGAGCGTTCGTGCGAGCGAGTCGAAGAAAGTCAGAATGATCAAGGGGAACGCCGGCGAGTACGGGCGCGTGAACTCCTCGGCCGTGGGAAACTGCCCGGTCACCATGCCGCCCGACAACCACGGCGAGCCGGTGAAGAAGACCGCCACCACCACCAGCGCGGCCAGCGCGCCGGCAGCGCGGCAACCCCAGAGCACGAGCCGCAGGCGCCGCCCATCGGTAAGCGCGTAGTAGGCCACCAAGAAGACCGCGTAGAACAGGTAGCGCCGGCCGATGCGAAAACCCAGCGTCAGCGGCACCCCTTCGCGCAGGTACGAAAGCAGGATGTTGAACGCTGCCGCCGCGATGATCAGCGCCACCGGCCAGAGCAACGCGCTGCGGAAACGCTTGAGGTCGAAGCGGCCCGTCGCCAGGTCTTCAATCAGCGGTACCGCCAGCAGCACGAACGCCAGATCACTGACCTTGAAGACGCCGGGAATGCTGAACAGCTCGGGATCAATCAGCCCCAAGAAGTTCGTCTGCGCCAGAATCGCGAAGCCGATCGCGAACTCCGGGCTGAGACAGACCCCGGCGAGGATCACGATGCACAATAACAGCAAGACGGCTGATCCGGCGCGGAAGCGGCCGATGACCGCGCCCAGCGCCAGTGCTGCAACCGCTGTCAGCGTCGCCTGTACCAGCCCCCGGCGCTGGAGCAAGGCTGTCCTAGTCGCCGTCATGCCGCCGCCCCCAGCCGCGGCCGCCATACTCGTTTAAGCGCCCGCTGCACCAAGATCAGATTGTTGAGCGGCTGGCTGACGCAGAAACGACACACTGGTAGAGAGAAGCCCCAGTCGCCGAAGTGCTCGTCGGGCTCCGCCTCGCGGCCGCAGAATGCACAAGCGCCGCCAGCCGGCGCCGCTGCGCACTCCAGATCCTGCCACTGGGCGGTGCCGATGCCTTCCGGCGTGTAGGTGTCGAGCACCTCGATCGGCAGCTTCACGTTACAGAGCCGGCACAACGGTACCGCCGTCGGCGCGGTGTCCGAAGCCGCGGTCTCACCACACGCTGCCTTCTCCGGGACTAGGCGTCCGCACATGAAACAGGCCATGGTGGCGCCGATTTTGATGCCGACCGCCACGGCCAAGCCGCCCAGTCGCCGCCAGCGTGTACGCTCCGCCCGGTGTAACGCGGAGTACCAACGCGAGCCGAGGCCGAGCGACCAGGCGGGATAGATGAGATCGACGGCATCACAGAACAGCAAGGCAAAGCCGGCCCGCCGCAGCGCCGCCCCGAGCGCGGCCGGGGCTAGCGGCTCTTCGAGCAGCGCCTGGCACTGCCGGCGCCCGCGACCCAGGAGTCTGCCGACTGTGCGTTTGCCGCGGTGCACCAAGGCATCGAAGGCGAGGGCGTTGGGGACCTCGACGATCGCGACACCGCCGGGCTGCAAGCAGCGATAGGCTTCCCGCAAGGCGGCATCCGGCCCTTCAGGAAAATGCTCGACCACGCCGAGGGAGACGTAGGCGGCGACCGACTGGTCGCGTAGCGGCAGGCCGCAAACATCCGCGGCGCTGAAGGCGCTGGCGCACTCGGGGCGCGCTCGCAGCGCCCACTGCCGCGCCGCGCCTAGTGCTGCTGCTTGCCGATCGCACCCGATCACCCGCAGGCCCAGGCCGCGGAGATAGAACACGTAGCGCCCGAGGCCGCAGCCGGCCTCGATGACGATGCCGTGGCGCGGCAGGAACTTCAGCAGCACGTGACGCAAGCCATAGCAATCGGCCATCGCGATCTCGCTGGCGACGCTGTGGCCCGACCAGAAATCCCGCCACTCAGCCTCGGCGCTACCCGCGCCGGCCGCAATGTCCATTGCGCCAATCACGCCTGGCGGCAGAAGTCGGAGACGGCCGCGATCACCCGATCCTGGTCGGCATGCGCGAGGTCGGGGAACAGCGGCAGTGTCACCACCCGCTGCCAGACTTCCTCGGTAACCGGCAGTGATACGCGATAGGGTTCGTAGATGCGGTAGAGGTGGGTCGGCATGTAGTGCACGCCGGCGCTGATGCCGCGCTCGCGCAAGAAGTCGACCAAGCGATCGCGCCAAGCCGCGCGCGCCACCTTGATGACGTAGTTGTGCCAGGAGCTGTGAGCGTAAGCTTGCTCGCGGGGTAGCTCGAGAGCGTCGCTGTCTGCCAGCCCGGCCGTGTAGCGGGCTGCCAGCTCCCGCCGTCGGCCGTTGGTGCGGGCCAACTTGCGCAGCTGCACTAGACCCACTGCGGCGGCGATGTCGTTCATCTGGTACTTCAGCTCGACCTCGGTGACGTCGTACTCCCAGTTATAGACGTTGCCGGTCGAGCGCGCCCAAGTGTCGCGGCTGATACCGTGCCAGGCGAGGCGGTGCAGGCGCTCCGCCACGGCGGCGTCCTGCAAGGTAATCATGCCGCCGTCGCCGGTGGCGACGTTCTTGATCGCCTGAAAGCTGAAGCAGCCGAAGCTGCCGATGGAACCGAGCGGGCGTTGCCGGTAGCTGCCGCCGGTGGCGTGGGCACAATCCTCGATCAGCGGAATGCGCTGAGCGCGGGTGATTTCCAGCAGCTCGTCGAGGTGGCAGGCATGGCCGCCGTAGTGCATGGCCACCACGGCACGGGTTCGCGGCGTGATGCGTTTGGCCACCTCTGCCGGATCAAGATTGAGGGTGCTCGGCTCGATGTCGGCAAAGGCGGGCGTGGCCTTGGCCATCAAGATCGCGTGATTGGTGGCTACGAACGTCATCGCCGGTGTAATCACCTCGCCGCCCTCGACGCCGGCGGCGCGCAGCGCCAGATACAGTGCCGAGGTGCAGCAATTCACCGCCACCGCGTGGGGCACGCCGACTAAGGCGGCAAACTGCTTTTCAAACTCCTTAACCTTCGGGCCCGTCCCCACCCAGCCGGTGGCAAACGGTTCGCGCAGCGCTTCGAGCTCTTCGTGATCGAACGAGGGACGAAAGACGGGGATCATGCCGATTTCTCTTCCAACCACAGCCGCCGCAACGGCGCCAGCACCAGTGCCAGGTCGCTGGCGCGCGGCAGCAATACCTCTGCCAGGGAGCAGCGCGACAGCCGTGTGAACAGCCACAGGTTCACCGCGATTGCGATGATGCGGCCGCTACTCACTCCGGCGGCCACGCCCGCCAGTCCGAAGCGCGGCGCGAGCACGGCACACGCGGCCAATCCAAGTACGAGAGAGATCAACGCCACGAGGCCGTTTAGCATGGGCCTGCCGGCTTGACCATAGAAGTAGCTGGTCGTCACATGCGCCAGCGCATAGGCCACCACACCGGGCAGCAGCCACAGCAGCGGCACCACCGCCGGCTCGAACTCGGCGCCGAAGAGCAAGCGGATCATCGGCCGCGCCAGCAGCGCCGCGATCAGCGCGAACCCGGCGCTGGTCCACAAGCTGATGCGGCAGCCCATGCCGGTCAACCGCGCGGCTTCCTCACCGCTGGCCATCGCCAGATGCGGCAGCGCGCCGGTGCCGATGGCGGCGGGGAGATGAAACAGCAGATTGGTGATACTAACCGCCACAGAATAGTAACCCGCACCCTCTGCCCCGCCCACGAGCGCAGCAACGTAGTTGTCGAAGCGCAGGTTGGTCTCTCCGACCAGCTGCACACTCCAGACCGCCACTCCGAACGCCAGCGCCGAGCGGAGCAAACGCAGGTCCATGCTTGCCACACCTGCCCCGCGCAGCAACCAGCTCGCCAGCAGCGCCGCAACCACATGCCCCAGACACCACGCGGCCAGTGCCGCGGACACCCCGCCCATGGTCAAGCCGAGGCTGAGCGTCGCCAGCGGAATCACCAGCCACATCGCCGTAAGCACCGCGTTGTACTGCCCAAAGCGCCCCTCGCCTTGAAAGATCCCGGCGAAATTTCTCATCACCAGGCCGAACGGTACCGGTGCCAGCACCCAGGCCAGTTCCGCGCCCGTCACCGGCAGCACGCCGGCACACCAGAGCGAGAGGCCGAGCCCGGTCATCAGGAAGGTGCCGAGAGCCGCGCACAGGATGGCGTTGCTGCGCAAGGCGGCGCGCGAGAACTGGCCGCGCCCCGCGACGCAGCCGTAGTACATGCCGACACCGAGGCCGCCGAAGGTCACCGCCAGCGAACCGCTCAGCATCACCAACGCCACCACGCCCTTGCCGGCTGGGCCGAGCAGGCGCGCCACCAGTATGCCGTTGATCGTCCCCGCCGCCAGCTGCGCGATCTGTGCAGCAAACGTCAGCAGCGCAGCGTGGCCAATGGCCATCGGCTTGCTCTCGCCGGCTTCGCTCATACACCGGCGGCGTTGTCAGCTGACTGGCTGGGGGCGCGCTTCTCCGCCAACGGCTTTGCTGGCACTCCGGCGACAACCGCACCGGTAGGCACGTCCTTAGTCACCACCGCGCCCGCTGCTACCACCGCCCCTGCACCGACAGTCACGCCGGGCAGCAGGATTGCTCCGGCACCAACGTAGGCACCGGCAGCGACGCGCAGCGGAGCCTGCCGGCGCGGGTAACGCTCGGCCAACGGGCTGTGGCCGACATCGAGGTGGGTGAGTAATAACGCCCGCATCGAGATGGTGACGCGCTCTTCGATCACCACCGGCGCGCGCAAATCGAGGAATGCCTGCTTGCCGACGTGGCAGTGATCGCCGATGACGAGGTTGCGAAGGTCGTGGGAGGCATTATGGACGACGAGAAACATCTCGACATCGGTGTCACGGCCAACGGTAGCGCCAAAGGCCCTGAGCAGCGGGATGAGCGAGCGCTTGGGTGCCCGGGCCAGCAAGCGGCAGACACCGTTCATGCCCTCCCATCGCAACAGCAGGCGGGCATATGCGCACACGGCCGCATCGAACAGGGCGCCCAGCTCAGCGCGCATCATGCACCATTCCGTTGGCCTTCCATGGCGGGGCGAGTATACGGGGGCGGGGCCGAATCACAAAGCCGTGAGGGAAGATTATATGCGATCGGACTGGTGGGCAGCGGCGATCGGGGCACTGGCTGGGGCGATCGCTATCGGCTTTGCCGCCTCGGCGTCGGGCCTGATTGACGACGATGCCTACACCTTCTTGCGCTATGCCGAACATCTGGCTGCCGGCGAGGGGCTGGCATTCAACACTGGCGAGCCCAGCGCCGGTATTACCAGCATCCTGTGGGTGCTCTTGTTGGCCGGGGCCCGCTGGCTTACGGGAGCTGAACTCATTCTGATCGCCCAGGCGATGGGCGCACTCTGTTTCGGCGCGGCGCTCGCGCTGATGGTCCGCACCGTCGAGAGCAATGGACAGCCGCCGGCCCTCGCGCGGCTGGCCGGCATCGTCGCGGCCTTGTCACCCGTCTTCATCTGCCAGGCCATCAGCGGCATGGAGGTGGGGTTGAACATGCTGCTCGTCGCCGCCGCCATCGCCGGCATGGGGCGCCGGCTTACGGCCACCACCGTCGCCACCGGTCTGGCGGTCGCCACCCGGCCGGACAATGTGCTGTTGGCGCCGCTGGTGGTGTTA
The DNA here is from genome assembly GCA_016210005.1 of Deltaproteobacteria bacterium. Classification (NCBI taxonomy): domain Bacteria; kingdom Pseudomonadati; phylum Myxococcota; class Myxococcia; species Deltaproteobacteria bacterium. The sequence continues at coordinate 24,042 of JACQVA010000120.1, forward strand.
TTTCAGCCAGGCAAGCGCTGGCGCACGTCAGCGGCGGTGGCGATTGGCATCGCGCTCTGCGCACTGCCGTGGGCGGCGTACTGCTACGACAGCGGCGGCACACTGCTGCCGCCGACACGCACCGGCAAGTTGCTGGTGTTTCTGCCCGGTTGGTACGGCGTCACCTTGGAGCAGTTCAGCGCCATGTCGTGGGCCGAGCGCGCTGGGTTCAGCGCGCGTGCGCTGTATCGTGCAGCGATGTTGTTCAGTGAGGGGCAGGCGCGTGTTCTGCTCCCGTGGCTGGCGCTGGTGCCGTTCGGGCTGTCGCAGATGGCCCCCCGGCTAATTGCGCCGCTCGTCCTGTTGCTCCTGTCGGCCGTCACATACGCCATCGAATTTCCACTGGTGAAGCTGAGGTATTTCGTCCACCTACTGCCGTGGCTGATACCGGTTGCACTGGCCGGGCTCTTTCGAGTAGTGGATCGGCGCGCACGCCATTCGGGCGGTGGGCGCAGCAGGCCGAGGCTAGCACTGTGGATGGCCATCGTCGTTCTACATCTTGCCCTCTGTGTGCGCGCTCTGCCCCGTTATCGCAACTGGGTGGCGTGCGAAGGTGTCAAGACGGCGGCGGGTCAATGGCTGGCGACGCACACGGCTCCGAGTGCCCGCTTGGCGCTCGAACCGATCGGTGCGATCGGTTACCACAGCCGGCGCTACATCATCGACATCGGGGGTTTGCTGGCGGCAGACGTGTGGCCCGTTATTCGCCGCGGCCCTGGGTTTGAGCCCGACGAGCTACTTGGCTACCTGCGCCGGCGCCGGGCGAACTATCTCGTTGACACGGTCGACGGCCCCTGGGCCGGTCGCCTACTGGCGACTCGGCCCGGAGCGTTGCAGCAACAAGCGACGATCAACGGACCACCTGGCTGCGCAATTCTGTCCGTCTATTCGCTAGAGTAAACCGAAACTGTCAGTGCGAAAGCGTGGCTCGGCGCAGGCATCTGCCCGACGACCGTCGCCCCAGTATCGGCCACGGGTACCGCCCCGCGGTGCTCGCCCGTTCTCCGTCCGGCAGCGCCAACTCGACGCCGTCATCCCGCATCCGGCAGCCATTCTGCGGCGCGCTTGTGCAACCGTTTCCGAACATCGCTCAATCGCCGCGATCCACGAACATCGTCGCCCGATTGACCACGGCTTTCGCGCTATAGGTGTCCTCCCAGCACACACCATCGCTAGTCTTGAGCTGCACCACCACCGTGCGATCTTGATCCAGTGGTAACCCTGGCATGAA
>JACQVA010000121.1 GCA_016210005.1 Deltaproteobacteria bacterium
GACGCACCCGGACGATGCCTTCGGGCTGCGATAGGCGCCTGTGAATCTGGCTCTGCCCTCCCACTCGGACCAGTATAGCGGAAGAAATTCAAGTTGTCCAGTCCCCCTTGTGGGGCAAGGGCAGGGCTAGCCCTCTACCTTCTGCTGGTGCGCTTCCTGAACTGGGTGCCGCCTTCCCTGGAGGCAGTCCCGTCCGTGGTGGTGCGCTTTGTGGGCGAGCAGCTGGGCATCGAGCCGGGGGTCCTCGGGGATTACGGTCGCCGGCCCCAGACCCGGGACGACCACGTCGCTCAGATCCGTGTCTACCTGCAGGTCCGCGCCTACGAGGCGGCCGACGCCACGCCCCTGCGTCGCCATCTGGTGGAGGAGGCCATGCGCAGGGATGACGCCGCGGCCCTTCTAGAAGAAGCCGAGGCCTGGTTGCGCCGCCAGCGCATCCTGTTCCCTTCCAGCGACGTGTTGCGCCGGGTGGTCCGCTCGGCCCGGGTGCGTGCCGAGTGGCGCATCTATCGTCGCATCTGCGGCCTTCTCTCCGAGGTGCAAAAGACCGCCATGCAGGCCCTGCTGGAGACTCCTCATGGCAAGCGGGGCACCCGGTTTTCCTGGCTGAAGGAGCCGCCCCGCCAGGCCTCCAGCCGGCACATCCGGGAGCTGACGGACAAGCTCCACCTGGTGCGTGGCCTGGGCGTGGGCGAGATGGACCTCTCCTGGCTCGTGCGCAACCGGGCGCGACAACTGGCCGGCCTAGGCCGCAACTACTCCAGTACTGCGCTGGAGCGGTTCGCAGCGGAGAAGCGTTACGCCATCCTGACCTTCTGGCTGCAGGAGCTGCAGGCGACCCTCACCGACGACATCGTCACCATGCTCAACGTGCTGATCGGGCGTCTCTTTACGCGCTCCGAGAACGCGATGCAGGCCGATCAGGCGCGCCAGGGGCCGGTCATCAACTGGTGCCTGATCACCCTGCGCAAGGCCGTGGGAGTGCTGCTCGACCGCACCGTGTCCAACCCGGAGGTGCGTCCGATGGCCTTCGAGGTGGTGCCGGAGGCGGAACTGCAGCGGGCTTACGATAGCGCTGGCGACAGTCAACGTCCCGAGGACTACAACAGTCTCGACTACGCCCGAAAGAGACATCGCAGTCTACGCAGTTTCCTACCCTGCGTCCTGGACGCCCTGAAGTTCACCGGAAATCAGGCGGCAGAGCCCGTGCTGCGCGCCGTGGCGATTCTCCAGGAGATGCGCGCCGAGGGCAAACGCAAGCTGCCGCCGGATACGCTTACCGACTTCGCCGACGAGAGCTGGCGCGAGGCCATCCAGCCAGACCAGGCGGCAACCCTGGACAGGCCCATGTGGGAGCTGGCCCTGGCCGAGAAGATCCGGGATAGCATCAAGTCCTCGGACCTCTACGTGGTGGGCAGCTGGCAGCACCGCGACTGGACCAGCTACCTGCTCAGCCCCGAGGATTGGGAGCTGCGGCGCGACGGATGGTGGGCGGATTGGCATGCCGCTACCGATCCCCGGCGCTACCTCGACGACCTGGAAGCCCTGATGGACGAGGCGCTGCAGCGCTTAGCCGAAGGCTGGGAGGACAACGACTTCGCCAGCCAGGCCGGGGGCAGGCTGAAGCTTTCCAGGGATGACGCTATCGAGGTCCCGGCCAGCGCCGAGGCCCTCAAGAAAGAGGTTCAGCAGCTGATGCCGCGGATTAAGCTGACAGGTTTGCTGCCCGAGGTGGACGCCTGGATCGGCCTGCGCGATTGTTTCTCCCATCCCAGCGTACCGGCGGGGGGGCACAATCCGCTCCTGGAGGCGAACTTCTTCGCCGTCCTGGTGGCACACGGGTGCAACCTGGCCCTCACCAACATGGCCGATTCGGCCGATCTGCCCTACCACCATTTGACCTACCTGTCCGACTGGTACTTTCGGGAGGAATGTCGGCGGGCGGCGATCGTGGCCGCAGTCAACTACCATCACTCGCTGGCCCTAGCGGGAACCTTCGGACCAGGCACAGCGGCTATGACTGACGGCATCCGCTTCGGCGTTTCGGGCAGCTCCCTCATGGCGAGCCATCATCCGCGTTACTTCGGGGTGCGGCGGGGGATTACGGTCTACGACATGACCTCAGATCAGTACTCCCACCCCTACGTCCAGGTCATCGGCTGTCACGAGCGCGAGGCCGCCGCCGCCCTGGACGCTGCCCTACGCCATGAGACCGATCTGCCCCTGTTCGAGCACATGACCGACACTCACGGCTACACCGAGATCATCTTCGGCCTCTTCGAGTTGGAGGGTCGCATGTTTTCGCCCCGCCTGCGCGACCTGCCGGGCCAGGTCCTCTATCCGATGAGCGCACGCCAGAAGAAGGGACCCATGGGCTGGCTGCTGCGCGGCCGCCGGATCCGCCGGGAGCTGATCGAGCGGTGCTGGGACGACATGCACCGGGTGGCCGCCTCACTCAAGGAAGGCACCGTCACGGCTACCCTGCTGGTCGCCAAGTTCCAGGCCATGAAACGCATGAGCGGGATTCAGCACGGGCTGCAGGAGCTCGGACGGATCCACAAGACCCTCTTCATCCTGCGCTACAGGCGCAGGCGCTCGCCACCCCCGGCTTCATCTTCAGCCTGGTGCCTCGGCCTTAGCGGCCGAACTTGCTCCTCAGGACCTGAAGCTGTTCGTCCTCCTTGTACTGCTGCTCGAGTTCTGAAAAGAGCCACTCGAGCTCGCCGTTCTCCAAGGAACCTAAAGTCTTGCCTGCAAGACCCTCAAGAACGGCCGCAACTTCCTCCAACCTGCCACGTTGAGCAGCCATCCCGGCGGCCAGCCGGATACGGAGCAACCCCCCTGCATCACCAGTGCGAGTGATTCCGTCTTCCAAACAGCTGAGCGCCGCGTCAGACTTCTGCTGGATAGTCAAGCAGCTTGACAACAGTGCGTAGACATACTCGTAACCGCGTTGCTCCGGCAATTCCTGGAGTTTGGCGACCAGCATCCTCTCCGCTTCAGCATACTTCTTTCCCTTAATGAGATCCGATACCGACGAGTGTAAGTCCTCGAACTCTGAAGAACCGAACATAAGTAATCTCCTAGAACGGGTATCTTGGAGGGAGCTGGAATCTAGTCCCGCCATGGGCCCGCGCCAAGCACGCAGCAAACCGAGCCATGGCGACTTGACGGCACACTCCTTTGATACTTGCCAAGCTAGCCTGCACGTCTACTCCTTCGAGCTTTGGTTTGCCCTGACAGCTCTGAGCGGTCAAATTGCCGCAAAACGAGAGATCCTTGGCGTACTGCGAGTGGCATTGCCCGATACGGCCGATTTTGCTCCGGTCTTCAGCGGACAACCTCCCGAAACCCTGTGGGTTGCGCCTGATAGCAGCCATTTTGACCGCAAGCCGCGACTCGGTTTCCAGTGCCCAGGCTTCCGCTCGAGCCGCTTCCGCTTGTGCCTGCAGAGCTCCAAGCCATGCTGCGGTGATGGCTCCTCCGCCAACCGCGATGACTCCGATTCCTGTAGCGCTGGTCGCAGCTGTTGATGTGGCACCGGCTCCAGCTACGAACTCACCCACTTTTTCGGCAACAGGTAGCAAAAGTTCGCCTATGCCCTTGCCAATCCCGGGATTCACCAACGTTTCGAGACCCTCAGGATCGACGAAATTTACTGGATTCGCAGCAACATAGCTGTAGAGATTCGGGCCACCCAGGTAACCAATCGGGTCCTGAGTCAAAAAACGGCCGAGCCGAGGATCCATCCAACGCAGACCCATCAGGTAGAGGCCCGATGAGGGCATCTCGTCGCGCACCCCCAGAGCTCCCACGAAAGTTTGAGAGCTGGCGCCGCTAGTCTCGCTGACCTCAACTCGATTGCCGAATTCGTCGTTGACGTAGTGGGCCGCCTCATCGCCGTCAGCCTCAACCAAGACCCTCACCGAACCTAGTCCATCGGTGATGAAGTAAAAGAAGTCTGTCCCCTTCTGGAATCCTAGGACCTGGTCGCCGATGATGAAGGCCCATTCCGTCGGAGTCCCGCTGGGATCGCGCTTCTCGCTCACGACCGGCAGCCCCGAGTGCTTGAACTCGAGGTTAACGCCGTCGGTGCCGATCTTGCTCTTGCGGATCCGCCCGGCATCGTAGCTGTGCGATGCCGACGTCCCAGCAGGCTGCTGCTCCCAGCGCACCAGCGAGTCGAAATCGTTGTAGGTATATGTGGTCGTGACCTCACTCCCGCCGGGGTTGAGCACCCTGGCAATCATGTTGCCGTCCGCGTTGTGAGTGAACGTCTCCTTGTCGGTATAGTCCCCGGCCGTCCGGGAACCGAGCGGGCCCTCCTGGCGCTTGCTGATCTGATCGGCCACATCGTAGGTGTAGCGGTGCGACATGTTGGAGGGATGAACGTCCAGATAGGTCCGGTTGTCCGATTCATCATAGACGTAGACGCGCTCGGTGGCGGGCGTGGCCGCCCCCACCCCCTTCTTCACCTCCGAGAGGCGGTTGAGCCAATCGTACGAGTACTGCCAGGTCAGCTTGTTGGCCGTGTTCTGGGGCGTGTCCACCAGTTGGGTCCGGTTCCCGGAGGCATCGTACGAGTATTCGAACGAGTGGAAGTGCGCTCCGTTCTTGAGATAGCGCAGATGGGTGAGCTGGCCGTTGGCGTTCCAGCCCGGGTTGCCGGCCGCGTCCTGAAAGCGGCACACGATACCGGTCGAGGCCGGATAGACGATCTCCGACAGCCGCCCGGCCACATCATACCGGTAAGAGAAGACCCGGTCGGCCTCGGCCGAGCGCTGCACGCTCACCGTCTTCAAGCGGCCATCCGCATAGTACGTGTAGGCGGTCACCTTCCCGAAGGCGTCCGTGAGCCGGGTCAGCTGGCCCTCGGCATCGTAGCCGTATTGAATGGTCTTCCCGTCCGGAAAGATGACGCGGGTCAACCGGTCCAGCGAGTCCCACTCGAAACGCCGGCTCTCCGAAGCGCTTCCGGCCGCCCCGTACTTGTCGACCCCGTAGCGAGCCGAGCCGTAGACCGCCCCCGACTCCCCCGGCTGGGTGACGCTCACCAGCCGCCCCAATTCATCATAAGCATAGGTGGTCTTGCCGGCCGAAACCTCGACCTCCTTGAGCTGACACAGGGTATCGAACGCATACGTTCGCTTGACCCCTCGCGCGGTGGTCTCGCTGATAGAGTTGCAGAAGGGAGCGTGGGAGACCGTGCTGGTCCGGCCCAGTGGGTCCTTGCTGCTGACGGCTCGGCCCAGTGAATCGTAGGAGTAGGACGTGGCTTTCTCGGCGCCGTTCATGAGGCGGATCAGCCTCTTGAGCTCGCCGAAGCCGGTATAGTCGAAGCGGGCCCGCATCTGCTCCACCCCCGGGGCGACCTCGGAAAGGATGCGCTCGAGCTGACCCGTCGAGTCATAGCGGTAGCGGGTGGTACGGGGGTTGCCCCCGGAGCCCTGGTTGGCCGGGGCGGTCACCGTTTGCAACAATCCTTCGAGGTAGCTCAAAGTGACGGATTGGCCCCGAGCATCGGTCGCCTTCAAAAGCCGGTCGCCCGCATCAAACTGATAGCGCCATACGTTGCCCACGGGATCGGTCACGGAGGTGGGGTTGTCAAAGGGATCATGACTGAATAGAGTGGTCCGCGCGAGTCCCCCGTCCGCCCCCCCGGGCGTCGTGATACTCTGGAGGTTGCCGTTCGGATAGTAGGAGAGCTGGGTTCGGTTGCCCAGCCGATCCGTGATGGCCGTGATCTGCCCGTCGGCCTGGCGCTCGAGCTTCATGGTCTTTCCGGCCGGGTCGATGACCTCTTCCAGGTTTCCCAGCCCGTCGTAGCGCAGCTTGATCGGGGGGTATTTCTGTCTCACCCCGCCCACCGTCACCTCGGGCCGGCGAATCTCATAGACTAGATTGGCGTGCAGCGGCCGAGACCCCGGGGCATACAGGTCTTCCATATATTTCAGCTCGGTGTTGTTGCCCTGGGTGTCGGTGATGCTGGCCAGGTTGCTCTGGGCATTGTACGTGTACGTCGTGCTGGCCAGGTTCGGATCGATGGTGCGCGTACGGAGGTAGGGATTGTTGGGATCCTTGTATTCGTGGACCCACACGTTCCCGAGCGGGTCTTCCACTTTGGTCACACGGTAACGCTCATTGTAGGTCAAGACATAAGTACGGGGAACAGCGGTCGGCGAGGACAGGTCTTCGACCGTTGCCGTCATCCTGCCCAGGGCGAGGTCGTATGACCGGGTGATTTTCTGCTGCCGGTGAGTTTCGGTCTGGAGCCTTCCTTTGAACCAGCCCGACGGGTAGTAGGTATAGCTCGAAGTACCGAATCGTGGATCGCTTACACCAGACAGCTTTCCGGTCAAATCATAGAGAAACCGAGTGCGGTTCCCGACGGGATCGACGAGAGCGGTCAGCATTCTTTGAGAGTCATACTCGAGGAGCGTTTCCCGACTTACGGTGCCGCGAGTATCGCGGATCGACACGAGCAGCCCATCGGAGTTATGGGTCAGGTAGAGAGCTCTGCCTTTACCATCCTGAACACTGGTCAGGACGTTTTGGATGTAGTCAAACCGGACCCCGCCCTGGAAAATCGTGAACGTCTTTTGTTCATACTGATAGTTCATGACGTTGCCGTTGCGATCGACTTGAGACGTGATACGGCCGGTCGTATCGAACAGCATGCGTGTCTGATCCCGAAAGGTCAGGGTATAGGAACCGTCAGTCTTGGTCGCCTGAATGTAGTTGTCTTCGTGGAGCGGGACATAGGAGGCCCCTTGTTTGGACCACTGCTCGAACCGACCTGCCCCGTCGCGGAAAGTGGGATTCCCGAGGGTATCCTCCTGGATACGCACATACAGATCCAGGCTCCATCCCCGAGCGATCTCCCCTTCTCGCGGGAGATTCCGTGGCGGGAGCGGAGGAAAGAAGTAGGTGCCGCCGCCGATGGGGGCGTGCCGGATCGGGTCCGGGTCCGCGTCGAAGTCGAGGGAATCGTAGCTCAGGAAACCTAATCCCAGATGCCCGAAGGGCGCTGCCAGAGCGGGAAAGTTCAGGTTGACGTTGCCGGTCATGACACCACCCACTTTCCGCCGACACATCGAAGCCGAGCATCGCGATCATGCTCCAGTGGGGTGATGATGTTGAAAGCCTGGTACCACCACCACCCCTGGATCCCAATGGGATTGTGAATGGAAATCCAGGGACCGCGGTACGTCTGGACTCCCGGCCGCGAGGCCGCCTCGGCCTCGACCTTGGGATCGAACCAGTAAGTGACGTCATCGCGCAGCGTGACCTCAACGGTGATGCCCACGAATCCCCGCTTCGGCCTCGGCACACTAGCCAGGGAAATGGCCTTCGTACCCACCGGACTGGGAATGGGGTCCAGGCCGTATCCTGGAGTGACGGACGCGAAACTCCCCACCGGGATGTTGAGGTCTACAGGTTGGCCGTTGACGATCGCGCTCTTTGCGAAACTGCACACCACGACGTGAACATCACCCCAGCTCGCAAACGTAAGGGTCAGGACAGATCCGGGCAGCACCGCGTTGAGTGGACCCGAGCTGGACGTGACGCTCGCCGACTGTACCGCCTTGGTACCCTGAAACGGCACGCTCGAGGGCAGGTAGAGATGGTTGCTTCCCATGGTTTTCTCCTTCATCAGGCTCCGCTTGGGAGAGGCTGGCCAGCCAGGCTCGCCGCCGCCTAGCCAACCCCTCCTCAAACGGGGTGTTCAGGCCATTGCGCGCCAGTCGAAGTTAAGGGACGAGCCCGAGCCCTTCACATAGAAGTTAGTGGCATCGGCCTCGGCCGAAAGGTAGACGGTCCCGTTGCTCCGCGGCGTGAGGCTCACGAATGCGGGCTTGACTCCCAGGCCGTGGGCCACCGAGGACTGAGTTCCGGCCGAGGCATCGGTGGTCGCATTTCCGGCCCCGATGGCCAGGCCGCTGACCGAGTTGGACAGGCCGAGATAGGCCTTGTTGCCCACGGCCATCTGCCCGATCTCGTCATTGGAGGCGGCCGTGGCCCGGATGATCAGGTCGTCGAAGACGGCTCCCTGAAGCAGGTTGCCCAGATAGTCCGTGCCCAGGAAGAACTCCGAGGCGACGCTGGTGACCGATCCCGAGCCGGAGCCCACGGAGGTGGTGGCCATCTCGGAACCGTTGTGATAGAGCTTGAGTGTTCCGGAGCTGTAGGTGGCGGCGATGTGCTGCCACGTCTTCCGGGCGAAGGTGAAGGCCGTGTTCGCGACCACCTGCTTGAGCTGGCCGTCGGCGTCGTAGATGGAGAAGACCAGCTTGTTCTCCACGCTCTTGGACAGTCGGATCCGGTCCCTGGCTTCGGCGAGCGCGGCATCGAACAGGACCTGCTCCTTGCCGCTGTCTCCGGCCCAGAAGGGGTAGATGAAGAAGGCGATCGTCCCCGCCGTCGCAGACAGGATGCCCGAACTTGCATAGGACAGCTTCGTGGCTGCACGCGAGGTGGATGAGCCCAGGCTCCCGGAGAAACCGGCACCCTGGTAGGAGTCGATGAAGCTGGAGACGAGCTCTGCCTGCTCGACCTGCACGCAGTCCGCGTAGAGAACCGCAGAAGAGCACTGGTCGAGCCGCAGGCTTGACGACGAAACGCCGGTCGCCCCCGTGGTGACCATGTGCCAGCCGTAGTCGGTTTCCACAGGGTTCCTGGTCGGATGACAGAGAGCGAAGTCGCCGGCCGCGAGCACCAGGGCACCGTCGGTGTCGAGGGCGGTGCCGGTGGGGGAGAGCTTCGAGAACCTGGACCCTGAAGCGAAGGTGGGAACGAGGCTCTGACCGTCGAGGCGCAGCGCGGACGAGGAGACCCCCGTTCCGCCGGTGGTCACCATATGCCAGGCATAACCTGAGCTGGCCGGGTTGGACAACGTCCGGCAGATCACCAGGTCGCCGGCCGAAATGGCCATGGCGCCATCGGTCACCAGGGCCGTGGCGGTCGGAACGAAGCGGGTCAACCGAGATCCCGTCACGTAGTCAGGCGCGATCGGGTCGTCGTCGAGGCGCAAAGCGGCGGACGAGGCGCCTGTCGCTCCAGTGGTCACCAGGTGCCAGCCATAGCCTTCACCGGTCAGATTGCAGAACACGAAATCCCCGGCGTTGAGGACCAGGGCACCGTCGGTGACCAGAACCGAGTCGCCTCCGGCTGGAGCCCACTGGGAAAAGCGACTTGCGCCTACGAACGTGGGGGCGGCGGTCTGGTCGTCCAGGCGCAAGGCCGCGCCGGATACACCCGTGGCGCCGGCGGTCACCATGTGCCAGGCATACTCCTTGGGCCCGGTGGGATTGGCGGTGACGGCGCACATGACCACGTCGCCGGCGGAAATACTCATGGCCGCGTCGGTGACCGGGGCGGTGGCGGTAGGAGTCCGGTGGGAGAGCCGGGAGCCTGAGGCAAAGTCGGGATCCTCCTGGACCAGGTAGATCCGGATCTCGCAGTTGGTGTTGTCGTTGGAAGCTTTGTTCTCGAGCTCGATCCGCGTCCAGGTTTCGGCGGCCAGGGCGACCTCGCCTGAGTCGTACGCGACCGGAGTACCGCCCGAGAAAGACATCTCCAGCTTGGCTTTGATCGCCGTGCTTGAGTAGGCATAGATGGAAGCGGAATAGGAGGTGGAACTGCCGACCGCCAGCGAGCTCTTGACGTAGCCCGCTCCGGCGTCCCCTGTACCGGCGATCTTGAAGGATCCGACGCTGACGGTGTCGTTTTCCTCATAGGTCGGCCCGCTTTCCTGAGTCAGGGCGACGGCTGGATCGTTCGCCGACCAGCCGGAGAGGTCTACTTCCGCGGAGGGATTGGTGTGGAGGTTCGTCCCGGCAGCCTCGACCAGCACGCCCTGAGAGCCGGAGAACTTTCCGGCCCAGTAGCGGATGGCTCCCGTGCCGGTTCCCACCAGTCCCAGATGGCTCTGGAGGCTCTTGTCAAAGTGAGCGATCAGCTTCACGTTGGAGTCGGGACGCACCAGTCCGAGGAGAATGTCCTCGGCCTTGAGATACTGCTGCTGAAGTTCCGCGACAATCGCGTCGCCGGAGGTCTGCAGCTGGCTTTTTCCTTCGTAGGGGAAGTTGTTCACTTTCTTTTCCTGCCTTTCGTTTCGGAGCTGCGACAGTAAGCAGCAGCGATGTTGCTCATCCGTATCACGTTATCAGTGGTGCAGAATCGAGAACCTGGCGAAGACAGCCCAGGAACATCTCGATAGCGTGGCGTTTGGTGTCGGGAATCCCACCCAGGGCCGCCTCCAGCGCCTGGCTGGTCAGTTGCCTGGCCTGTTGCACAGGCTCTCCCAGAATCAACTGCGTGCCGGCAGAGCCGACCGCAAGCACCGCACCGCAGCCCACGGCCTGATAGCAAGCCTCGGCAACCCTGCCGTTCTCCAGCCGCACGAAAAGGCGCAGCCAATCTCCGCAGCGGTCATAGCGGGCGTCCGCAAAGCTCGCGTCCTCGAGCTCGGCCTGATTTCTCGGGTGATAGAAGTGATCCAGGAGCTGGGGTGAATACATCGGGATTCCCTTCCTGTCGGTGCGATCGATGGTCGGAGAAATCTCCTCCCCGGCAGTCGGTGGGCAATAGGTGGCTACCCCTCCCCGGCCCCCGGGATGGGACCGGGGAGGGAGCAGCGCTGTGGTCGTAGTGAAAGGACTCAGTGGAAAGGGATCAGGAAGGCATCACCTTCTCGAGCTCCGAGCCTGCGGTCTGGATGGGCGTCTCCTGCTCGACTCGCTGCAGGAGGGCACGGAGTTGTTGGATTCTGATCACGCACTGTTGGGCGGAGACCTGATGGGCCTCGAGCACGAGGTAAGCCTCGCCCAACCGGGCCAGGACCTCGAGCCGACTCGGAAGAGGGTTCTCCAGGTTGTTCGAGTGGCGTTCCTTCTGCAGAGTAGACATCGTGAAAACTCCTTTCTGGTTTCGCGAGAATCCTCAGGGAATGTCCGTGCCGAGCCGGGTCTTGGCGGCGTTGGAATCGGAGATGGAAGCGTCGTAGGCGGCCACCTGGTGGGCTTTGAAGTCGCCCAGCAGGAAATTCTTCTGGGTGGTCGTGATGGAGAGCCACTCCAGGAACTCCAGCGGTCCGCCCAGCTCCTGCATCTTCATCTGGACGTAGTTCCGGAGTTCCTCACCCGTCTTCGCGGAGAGCGCCATGTTCATGAACCTCCTTGTCGTGATTCTGCTGTTGGGCGACGAGTGCCATTCTGTCGCCTTCTCAGGACGTTTTGCTGGTGTAAGCCGGCAGATAGTAGAGGGTCCCGTTGATGTTGACCTTGACCCAGGCATCGACCGACCCCGGGCTGCTCTTGGTGGTGCTCCCGTCCACGGCTTTGTGGGTGCCCGCGGCGGCGTCGAAGCGCATCACGCAAGCGTCGGTGACCGCAGCACCGGCACCGAGCGCGATATCGCGCAGCTCAAGATAGTTGTGGCGTGTCACCGTGCGGGTAGGCGTGTCGGCGTTATAGGTCGGAGCCAGGGTGATGCCGGCTGCGTGGCCGTCTGCCAGACTGCCCGAGTTCACGGTGTGCGCCTGAGCGATATAAGCGGCGCGGATGTTTGCGCCCACGTTATTGGGAGGGCTGCTAGTGATGTTCATATGCAGGCCGTGGGCGCCATCGCGGCTCAGCGTCTGCGTCAACAATAACGCCTCCTGCCCGCCTGTCGAGGAGCTCACAGTTGTTGTAATTGCAGTCCGACCGTCCTTGAGCACCCTGAGCACATCGTTTCCGGCTAATCTCAACGCAAACAATGCCGCCATATCGCTTGAGAGTGTGTCGGTGACGTTAATCCTGAAAGCCTCCAGCGCAGAGTTGTTGTTGAATGTCGTGTTAAATAGACCGCCCGTCCCAGAGGTTGTTAGTGATTGAGTCACGACAAATCTGCCGTCTTTCATCACAACAAAACGGTCAGCGGAGGCTAGTCGCAACTCCATCAACCTGGAACTTGCGTCAGACAATGTATCGATCGGGTTTACAGAAAAAGCCCTATGGATTGAGTCGTGATTCCAGGTGGGCTCGATCCGAAGCGTCTTCTCGCTGGAAGTCGTGTGGGTCGGGTTGAGCAACAGAGTCTCCCCGTCCCATGTGAAATCCGCGTCCCCCTCGAGGGTCCCATCCCCGGTCCAGACACCGACCTGATTGTTGACCGGGGTGCCGACCTTGAGGACATCCCCCGCCCCGGCGCCCACGCCCAGGGTGGCCCGAGCGGCCGCGGCGTCGGCATCATCGAGAAGCGTCCGAATGAAGGCGCTCAAAGTCGTCTCCGCCCAGGTATCCACGCCGGTGGTGTAAGCGATCTTGTCGGAGGCGGTGCCCAGCGCTGCCAGAGAGGTGAGAGTGGCATCCACGGCCTGGGCTCCGATGTCGCTCAAGACCTGCGCCGGAGTGCGCTGCTCAAGGGTGCTGGCGCCGGCGGCGCGGATGTAGTTTCCGGTGGTGTAGGCCGAGATGCCAGTCCCTCCCAGGTTGACCGGGACCACGCCCAGCGACAGCGTCAGGTTGGCCGAAAGCGCTCCTCCACCCTGAAGCGGGGAGGTGGTGTTGACCTGCCGCGAGGTGGGCACGGCACCCACCTGGGCCGCGGTGACCGCGTGGGGGTTGCTGAGGTTGGCCAGGTGGGCGTCGACCACCGATTTCGTGGCGATGTTGGCGGCGGCCAGCGAGCGGTTGACGAACTGGCCGGACGCATCCCGCTGAAGAACGTCGAGGTTGGCCGGACTCGTCAGGTTCACGTCGGTCAGCTCGTTGAGCTGGAGAGCTGCCTTAGCCCCCACCACCATCTGGAAGTTGCTGCCATCATGGATGACGGAGACCACCTGATTCTGGAGGATGTCCCCGGCCTCGAGAGCCTGGTTGACGTTCTTCTTGATCGAAAGGGCCGCGAGGGTGTTCAGCTTGAGGGTAGCTGCGCCGGTGTTGGTCTTCGCAGCCTTGAAATGGACCAGGGCTCCTGCCAGCAGGGGGTCGCTCGGAGCCGGGGCGAGGGTCACCTCGTAAGCGTTGGCGGCCGAGGCAAGGCCGGTATCCACTCCGTAGAAAGCCCTGCCGTCCTCCAGCCGGTTGA
>JACQVA010000122.1 GCA_016210005.1 Deltaproteobacteria bacterium
GCCCTTCGACGGCGCCTAGCGCGGGCTGACGCCCGCAACCCAAAGCTCGACAGGGGTATTCCGTCATGCCCGCAATCTTTAGAGCCTGCCCCCGCGAAGGTGTGGGGCGGGCATCCAGGGGCGGTGGGGCTCCGGATGGATTCCCCTCCACCTTCGTGGGGGCAGGCGCCAGAAGCTTGCGGGAATGACGGAGGGAAATCTGCGCGCGACGCCAAGGCTTTCGGCCATAGTACGTCCTGCACGACGATGGCGGGACGAACTTTGCCCGGCTTGGTTCGAACGCGCGGGTTGAAGTCGACCACGTAGGCGTATCCGCGCCGGATTCTCACGAGACGCGGCGGGCGGTACCCGCGGGGCTGAGGGCAGCGTTTTCGGCGCGATCAAGTGCACCGTGCTGCTTGACGTATTGGCGAACGGCAACACGCAGCGCCCGGCGCTCGACGCGGCGTTCGAGCTCATCCAGTGCGAGCCGCACGAGTTCCGCCTTCGAGCGCTTCTTGAAGCTCTTGCGTAAACGCTCGACGCGTTCTTCGTCAACTCTGGAAAGTGCGACGACGCCCACGATGAATTCCCAGCCAGGCACGTATACCGCTCTAGATCTGCAGGTGCAACGGTTGACGGCACGCAAGTCCGGCGAGCCGAGCCGCAGGAATCTCCGGGAGCACCGCAACGGTCCCACGAACACGAGCCACGAACAGGAGCACAATGCCCACTTTACTTGAGGCATCCCTGAAAGGGAGGGAAACATGAAGGGCGCAGAGATTCGGTCCAGGACTGCCGGGAATTGTTTGGTCCTTCTATTCCTCCTCGTGCTCGGCGCCACAGTGCCGGCGGCGGCGGTGACCGGAGAGAAGGCGCTGACGCTGAGCGCGTTGCCCCTCGCCGGGCAGGCGGCGATTTCGGCGGCGATCGGAAACGATAGCGCGACGTTTCATGCGGTGAAGACCGACTCTCAACTTGGCGGGCCGCTTGCGTATCGCCTCACCAACTCCGCCCATGGCTTCGAAGCCGAGCTAACTGAGGATGGTGTACAGATGCGCTCGGGTCAGGCGCGCTGGGGTTTGAGGCTGAGCGGCTACGGCTACGGTGAAGAGTTGTCGTCGGTTGGGACGGCCGGACCGGTTGCTGACAGGAACCGTGTCGAGTACCGCCGTGGTGCCCTGACGGAGTGGTACGTGAACGGGCCACAGGGGCTGGAGCAAGGGTTTACACTCGAGTCGCCGCCGGCACGTACCGGCGGCCCGCTGACGATCGAAGTCGAGTTCTCCGGTGGTTTTCACGGCGCCGGCGATGAGGAAACCAATGCGATCGCGTTGACCGATCAAGGCGGCGGCCGCGCAATCCTGCGCTACCGCGGTGTGCACGCCTACGATGCCGACGGGCGGGATCTGGGCGCCTGGCTGGAGGCGCGCGGCAGCCGAGTGCTGCTGCGCGTGGACGATACGAATGCGCGGTACCCCGTGGTGGTCGACCCGTTCGTGCAGAAGGCCAAGCTCACCGCCGCCGATGGCGCTGCAAGTGACTTCTTCGGCGTCTCCGTGGCGATCAGCGGGGACACGGTGGTGGTTGGGGCGATCTGGGACGACATCGGCGCCAACTCCGACCAGGGCTCGGCGTACGTGTTTGTCAAGCCAGGCGGCGGCTGGGCCGACATGACCCAGACCGCCAAGCTCACCGCTCCCGGCGACTTCCCGACGCGTTCGCGGATGGGTCTTTCGGTCGGATGCTCGCGCGTACGGTTGGCGGGCGTCGATGCCGGGAATTGGCGCGAAGTGATTGAGGTTGAATGTGTCAATGGGCACCGCGGTTCAGAGCGCAGCCGCGGCAATCAGTCAGTCGAGCATGCCGACGCCATGACTGAGACGGTAGGTTGCAAACCAGCTCGCCGCGGGGCGCGAGTTATCGGCATCGATGTGCTCGATGGGCAGGATCGCCAGCTGCTGGTCCTGCCGCGAGCGCGGGCTGCCAGCCCGCAGGGGCGGAGCGGGGGAATGGGAAGTTCCTTGTTCAGGAACCACAAGGACTGCGGCCAAGCTGGCCGCGCTCCCGGCGCAATGCCGTCACTTGCGGGAAGCCATCGCTGGGAGCGCGGGCTGCCAGCCCGCAGGTGGTGGCGCGGGGCTGGGGCTGCCGTCCTGAATTGAGAAAGGAAGGACAATGAAGAAGACGTTGGTTCATGTCGCGCAGATGACCGGTGTGGTGTTGCTCGTCTCTGCCTCGACCGCATTCCCGCCGTCATCGAGCGCGAGCTTCCGCATGAGCAGCGAGGCGCTGAATACCGGCGGCGGCCGATCGAGTTCCGCGAGCTTCTCTTGACGCGAGAAGTCACAGTGTGGTAGCGGAATGCCGCTCGCATCGGCGCTGGTCCGTCCGGGATCGTTGACAGCGTAGTCCGTTCCGAGGGGAGAGGTTCGATGAGTGGCCCGCAGTTCGCACGCATCTACGTTCGCGGCCGCGACCGCCGCCACCTTGGGAGGGCGAGCAATGCGACAACGGCAACACTGCGGACGGCGAGTGTCGCTCTCGGTTGCACGGGCACGAGAGCACGATTGCGGCCCAAGCTCCCGGCCTTGAGTGTAGTGGCGCTGGTCTTTCTTGTTGCGCCGGGGCGTATCGTCGCGGGCGGTGGGGTTGGTGCCGGCACGCCGAGCAGTTGCACGGAGGCCGCGTTCGACGCTGCACTCGCTGGCGGTGGCAGCGTGACCTTCAGCTGCGGCGTGAACCCATTTAGCCTCACCGTGACATCACCAAAGGCCATTGCGGTCGATACAAGCCTCGACGGCGGGGGGCTCATCACGCTCAGCGGCGGCAATACGACCGGAGTTTTCACTGTCAACACGGGGGCGACCCTCAACCTTTCCCAGGTCACGATCAGCAACGCGGCTTACGGCTACGCCATCAGCAACTCGGTCGGCGGCGCGGTGACAGTAACCAACAGCACTCTCTCCGGTAACTGGGGCGCTATCGACAACTGCCCGGGCGGCACGGTGACCGTGACGAACAGCATCGTCTCCCACACCACTACCTACGGCGCCATCTGCAACAGAGGCAGCGGTAGCACGTTGACTGTGGCCAGTAGCTCGTTTTCCGACAACCTTGGTAGCGGCACGGGCGCAGCCATCGACAGCAGCGGCGGCACCTTGACGGTGACCAACAGCACCTTCTCCGGCAACATTGCGTACACCTCTGGGGGTGCCATCTATAGCGGAAGCGGCGGCACTTTGACGGTGTTCAACAGCACCTTCTCGAACAACGTTAGCAAAAACGGCAAGGGAGGTGCGATTTACAACGCCGGCACCGCGATCGTCAGCAACAGTAGCTTCGCGGGCAACCGTTCCGCCTCGTTTGGCGGTGCACTGTATCAGAACTTCGGTGACACAATGACCGTCCGCAACAGCACGTTTTTTGGCAACACCGCATTAGATGCTGACCCTGCCCGACTTGTGGCCTCTGGACACGGAGGTTGGATTGCGGTAGACGTACATGCGTGACGGCGGTGGTGGAAGCGGCGGGGTTGGTTTTTCCGGTCGGTGCGATCGATGCGATTCGCATGCGCATCGAGGCC
>JACQVA010000123.1 GCA_016210005.1 Deltaproteobacteria bacterium
AGCACCAGCATCACTAAGCCGGCGACGAACGCGGAATGGCGGATCAGCGGCATGCCGAGCGATATGCCACCGCCTGCCAACCTTCGCAAGCTCGGCACGGCCGCGCCCTGGGCCGCGACCCCGCTGCGGTTGCGGCAGGGATGGGGGTGGGCTATCACCTCCCCATGGGTTCAAGGCAGAGCGGCGGGGAGCAGTCGAGCTTAACTGATTGATCCGGAGTTCGACTCGTGCCCACGCGCAAACTAGTTGAGCGAATGCTGGCGGGCGACAAGATCGCCTTAGCCAAATTGATGACTTTAGTCGAAAACCGACGCCCAGATACCGCGTTGGTGATGAGCTTGGTGCACGATAGGTGCGGGCGCGCTTACACGATCGGCATAACCGGACCTCCCGGAGCGGGCAAGTCGACGTTGGTTGATCGCACCGTCGGCGAGCTGCGCTCCGCCGGACACCGGGTCGGTATTGTGGCCATCGATCCGTCAAGCCCGTTCTCGGGCGGGGCGGTGCTGGGCGACCGCATCCGCATGCAGAGCCACTTCCTAGACGAGGGCGTGTTCATCCGCAGCCTCAGCAGCCGCGGTAGCCACGGGGGCATGGCCCGCGCGACTCGCGACGTCGCTCGCCTGCTTGATGCCTACGGGATGGATTTCGTCGTGGTCGAGACCGTGGGGGTGGGCCAGACGGAACTCGACATCATGCGCATGGCGGACACTACCGTGGTCGTGTTGGTACCGGAGGCCGGTGACACGGTGCAGGCTATGAAAGCCGGTTTGCTGGAGATCGCGGACATCTTTCTTGTCAACAAGGCCGACCGCGAGGGTGCGCAGCGGATGAAGACCGAGCTCGAAATGATGCTGCAGCTGCGGCCGGCAGCCGCCTGGTCGGTGCCCGTGCTGTTGACGCAGGCCACCACCGGTCAGGGTATTGCCGAGCTGACGGCACAGATCAACCGGCACCGCGAATTCCTGGCTCATAGCGGCCGTGGCCAAGCCCGCGCCGTGGCCGGGCGGCAAGAGGAGTTTGTCGCCGTGCTGCGTGAGGAGATCGCCCGCCGGCTCGAAGCGGTGCTCGATGATGGGAGGTTCGGCAGCCTGCTGCTGCGGATCAAGCACGGGGAGATCGATCCCTATCGCGCCGCCCTAGAGGTGGTCGGTAGCGAAGAGGCGGTCCGCGCGATCTTGCAGTCGAGAGGTGAAGGCTAGTCGCAGCAATGACCGGGCGAACATTCGTCGTCGGAGATCTGCACGGGTGCGCGGAGGAGTTGAAGGCCTTGCTCGACGGGCTGGCGTTGACCAGCGCCGACACGATCATCTTTCTCGGTGATTACGTCGATCGTGGCCCGGCCTCGCTGCAGGTAGTTGAAAGGCTGCTCCAGCTCCGCGTCGAGGGGCCGAGTTGCACTTTCTTGAAGGGCAATCACGAAGACATGTTCCTGGCCTTCATGGGACTGAAGGGCCGCTACGGTCAGGCCTTCTTGGCCAACGGCGGCGGCCCCACACTGCGCAGCTACGCCCTGGAAGGTTGCAGCGGTGCCGAAGTCGCCCGCCGGCTGCCGGCAGAACACCTGGAGTTTTTTCGCACGCTGCAGAGCTACACCGTGCGGGGGAACTTCCTCTGCGTGCACGCCGGCATCAATCCGCTGCGGCGGCTTGAAGATCAGGACGAGGAGGACCTCCTCTGGATCCGCGAGGAGTTCATCCGTAACCGGCATGGGTTGCCGTATACGGTCCTGTTCGGCCACACTCCCCTGAGGGATGTGCTCGTGGACCTACCGTACAAAGTGGGCTTGGACACGGGCCTGGTGTACTCGAACAAGCTCAGCTGCCTCGAGCTCGACAGCGGCGAGTTGTTTCAGGTCCGCCGGGGTGAGAAGAACCTGCGGCGCTCTGCCCTCGCGCTCGACGCCATCAGCCCGCGCCCGTGACGCTCGCGCCGCTACGAAACACCCGGCCGTTCACCCCTGATGGCTGCCATGGCAGGCGCTGCGGCAGAGCTTGGCGCGGGGCTGTTGACGGAGAGTGTGAACAACGAGAGCGGATCAGAGCGACATCAGGGGAACGCCGGCATCGAGATCAGCAACGCCACCACGCCGGTAATCACTAGCACCACGGGCCAGGGCAGCGTTCGATCAGACATGCGCCGGCTTTCTGCAGAATCCGTTCCGCCGCTGCGGCTAACACGCTAGGGCTAGCACTTGGGCACGGTGCCGGTGCGCGCCGCCAACGCGGTGCCGGTCGGCGATTTCTTTACGGCCATCTCGCACGGCTTCATTCTTGGGCACCTGGTGTGGTAAACGACAGCGTCCTCCGACAGGCGGTTGTGCCGGAGGCAGGTTGAGGATGCCGAGAAGGACAACCCGCCGGCAGGGGTTGCCGGATGAACGGTGTGCCGTTCGCGGCGCGTGGCTGTGGGCAGTGATAGTTGCCCAGATCGGCCTGGTGCTCCCGTCACTCGCATTGGCGACTACCCCGACGCCAACCCCGGCAGTGTGCGGTGACGGCAATAAGGCTCCCGCCGAGCAGTGCGATGACCACAACCTTTTCGGTGGCGATGGCTGCGCCGCCAACTGCACCGCGGAAACCGCGAGGGTGTTCTCCCTGTCGGCCGAGCGCAGCTCGGTGCGCTTGCAGACGCCGCTGCACCTGTTTCCGGCAGATCCTCCCATAAACGGTACCATCACTCTGACGACGGGAGCTGCCGGCGACGACGGACAGATGCCCGTCGTCATCAAGTCGGGCGGGGTCAATATCGCGCCCATCCAGGTCGGCCCGGTGTGCGTTTGCATGCGTACCACCGTGCGATCCGACGTGTTTGGACCCGGCAACGTCGGTGCCGGCGTGATCGGCTGTAATGGGCTCGACAACGTTAATGCCGCGATGGCGCTCGACCACAACACCTCCGACACCGATCCCGAGTGCTTGGCGGCGGACCCGGTGACCGATAGCCACGCCTGCCTGGAGGCGTCCGGCTCGCCTCCGAGCTGCAACCGCAATTCATTGCACAACGGGGTCTGCAACGGCCCGCTGCACCTGATCGCGGCCGGCACTGGGCCGCCGGGCTCAGCCTTCATGCGCCTGAGCATGGCTGTGTGGTTTAACACCGCCATCGAGACACTTGAGGAAGGCTGCGACGCCAACCCGAGCAACCCGAGCAAGGGTCTGGATGGCTTGCCCTGTACCAATGACGACCCCGACCGCGGCCTCGATCGCCTCATTCCCGTCACCACCGGTCTGGCCAGTCTGGCCGTTTATGATCAGGCCAACGCGGCCGGCTCGTCAATCGCCCTCGGCCTCACCTGCGGCGACGGCGCTTGCGAGCCGGTGGCCACTGGTGCCCCATTCGACTGTGCGGCCCTTGCCGCCGACCCCGCCGGTGGTACCGACGGTGCAGCGCTGGGCTTGACCGTGCCGATGATCGACGAGTTGCTCGTCGGCGATATCGTCGTCGCGCAGTTGTGGAACACCGCCAACGGGCCTTTGCCGACGCTGACACTGACCCGTACCCCGACCCTTACACGTACCCCGACCGCCATCCGCAGCCCGACCGTGACCTTTACGCCGTCCGTGACTCGTACCCCGACGATCTCGCCGACACCGAGCCGAACGCGCACGCCGCGTCCGACCGCTACACCAACAGTGACAGCCACTGCTACCAACACCCTGCGCCCGACCTCCACGCCCACGATCACCAATACCCGGCGGCCAACGGCGACCGCCACACCGTCAGTGACCTTGACCCCCAGCTTGACGCCGACCGGACCTACCCGCACCTTTACCCCGACCCAGCCGACCGCAACCCCAACCGCCACCCAGCCCACGGCAACACCGACGCACACCGCGACTCTCTCCCCAACCCGCACGCGAACGCCGACGCGGACGCCTAGCGCCACGCCCACCATCACTCTCACGCGCACGCCGAGCCGCACCCGCACTCCCTCGCGCACGCGCACCCCAACCGGGACGCCAACGGTCACGCCAACAGCCACCGCCACCGACACCCCAACGAACACGCCAACCGCTACACCGACCGAGACGCCGACGGTCACCACTACGCCCACCGAGACGCCCACGGCGACCCCGACGGCTACGCCCACTGTGACCGATACCCCGACGATCACCCCAACTCAGCCGACACCGACGCGAACCCCCACTCCCACCCGCACGGGCACACCAACGCGCACGCCGACGATCACGCGCACACCAACGCGCACTGCCACTCCGACCATTACTGCCACCAACACCAGAACACTGTCGCCGACGATCACGGGTACAGCGACCATTACGCCGACAGCCACAACTACGCCGACAGCCACAACGACGAACTCGCCGGCACCAACCTCGTCAGCAACACCGACCGCACCGCCAACGAGCGCCCTAACGGCTACCGAGCTGCCTACCGACACCCCGCCGCCCACGGCTACGACGCCGCCCAGCCCGACTCATTCCGCTGCGCCGACCACAACGCCAGAGCCGACACTCGCCCCCAGCGCCAGTGCGACACCGGTTGCGACCGCGACCAACACGCCGACGCTCACTGCGGTTCCGACCGCCACCGGGGTGGTGATCCCGGGCGACGCCGACGAGGACGGAGCGGTGAGCGCCGATGATTTCGGGGCCTTGCTTGAAATGCTCTACGGCAGCCATGCCGTCACCGCTGGCGCTGACGCCAACCGTGACGGCCGCGTGTCGATCGCGGATGCGACGCGGATTGCGCAGCTACTCGGCAGCACCGGCCTGCGCTGACCGCTTTAGGAAGTCGGAAATAGGTCAGGGCTCAGGCGAAGTCGCGATTACCCCGCGAAGATGCTGAAGTGAGGTCTGAGGACTGGCGTCGCTGCAGCGGTTATGGCATGCTGGCGCCGTGGTGGAGGTGGGAAGATTCGGCAGCGGTGGAG